>JARYMO010000010.1 GCA_029907055.1 Syntrophomonadaceae bacterium
CGGCGCTTGACTCCGGCCTGGTCATCCAGCACAGTCCTTGCACCACGTAGAACTCGGGGTCTTCCGGCATTTCCACCCTGCACCCGGTGGCGGCCAGCACGTCGCGCACGCCGGGGAACCGCGACGCCCCTCCCAGCAGCACGATGCCGTCCAGGGCCCACCGGCCTGCCTCAACCAGGCCCAGCTGCGCGGCCCGCGGCTTCACCCTGGACTCCAGGAAGTGCTGCAGCTGCTGGAGCGGTTGGCCCGCCGCCAGGGCCAGCTCCGCCCGGTCCAGCTCGGCCCGCAGCGGGCGGCCGCCGTAGAAGTCGGGTATGTCCACCCAGGCATGCCCTTCGGCCAGCAGGCGCAGCTTGACCTGCTCCGCCCACCACAGCATGCGCGCCCAGCAGCAGGCCTCCTGTCGGTTGGGCTGCTGCTCGCGCATCAGCTCCACTGGCACCCGCACCCCGCTGTGTGCCTCGAAGAGGGGGACCAGCACCCGGCGCAGCAGGGCCTTGTCAACCTCCGCCCCGCTGAAGGCGTCGCTCCCCGTCTGCAGCTGGGCCTCCAGCACCATGGAGGAGCCCCCGGCCCCTCCCAGGTCCACGATGCTGGCGTCGGCCGTGCCTCCCCCCACGTCTACCACCATCCAGCTGCCGGTGAGGGGCGGCTGCTGGCGCCCGCGACGGGCCTGCAGCAGCCCGACCATGGCGGCTAGGGGTTCGGGCAGCAGCTGCACGGCGGCCCCAGGAAAGGTGTCCCTCACCGCCTCCAGGACCAGGCGGCGCGCCTGCAACCCGAAGTAGTTGGGGATGCAGGTGGCCACCTGGCTGACCGCCGCGTCCGGCGGCAGGGCACAGCGACGCACGTGGCGCAGGAACC
This sequence comes from Syntrophomonadaceae bacterium, assembly GCA_029907055.1. Taxonomy (GTDB): domain Bacteria; phylum Bacillota; class Syntrophomonadia; order Syntrophomonadales; family Syntrophothermaceae; genus JARYMO01. The sequence continues at coordinate 865 of JARYMO010000010.1, forward strand.
CCGCCACCACCTCCCCAAGAGGCCAGGGCCCCAGGGCGAGGTGCGGGGAACGCTTGATGGCCAGCTTGAAGAAGCGCCACAGCGTGACACCTGGTGCGTCCAGGCGTTCAGCCTCTTCTCCGAAGCACAGGCGGCCGTCGCGCGGTGAATACGCTGCCACGGCCGGCATCATGCCCCCTGGACCGAGCAGGTTGATGAAGGCCCCGTCCTGGTCCAGGGTGCCGATCTTCACGTAGCTGGTGCCCAGGTCAATGCCGATCTCCACTCCAGTTTACCCCGCTCTCCCCACCACCAGGAAGGGCACTTCCCAGCGCGACTCCCCCGCCACCTCCACGCGGTAGAGGTCTCCGTGCGCCTCCAGCACCACCAGGTGCTGACCGGCCGGGACTGGGCGCTGCTGCACGGGCAGCGAGTCCAGCAGCGGCACCACCTCGGCGGGCAACGGCTGCCCCACCTGCAGCGGGTAGCGGGTCACGGACAGCTCCAGGTCACTCCACGCACGCCGAAGGCTGCGCGGGTGCAGCAATCCCTCCACGTCCTGGCGCAGGTGGAAGAAGGAAGAGGCCTCCCGCTTCAACCACTCCGCCGTGGAACGGGCGCGGCCGGCCTCCGCCAGCAGCGCTTCCAGCCGGTCCCGCCAGTACCGCAGTTTCACCGCGAACAGGTCCGCCGCGGCCAGCAGGCCCTCGAGCGGACTGCCAGCCCCCCTCAGCACCTGCAGCTCCGGCATGCTGGCCAGGGTGCGCAGCGCTCTCTCGGGCACGGCTACCGTTTCCTCCACCAGCCGGTCCAGCCCGCCGGGACCCGTTTCCGGGTCTGAGCCCAGTCGGGCCATGGCCGCCTCTACTCCGGAGGCCAGGTCCGCCACCGCCCGTTTCAAGGCCTGCAGGTCACGCACCTCCAGCCCCGGCAGCGTCTCCAGGTACCTCTGCACCTGCGGGTGACGCCTGGCCAAATAGGCCCCCGCCTCCAGCGCCTCGGCCGCGGCCTCCAGCAGGCACGCCGTTTCTGCCAGCGCCTGCAGCGCCCGCCGCGACACGGCCCCGCGAGGGATGTCCAGCTCCAGGCACAGTCCCGCCACCATCGCCTGGTGTTCCCAGGCCTGCCGCGGCCCTGGGCCCAGCCAGTCCTCCACCCTCATCCAGTCAGGGGTGCGGGCCCCCGCCGCCAGACCCTGCAGTCGCGCGAGCGCCGTGACCGGCCCCACCGCGCGCGCTGTATCAGCCAGCTCGCGCGCTTCCGCCGCGCTACGCCGGAGCCCGGCCACCGCCCGCTGCAGGTCGTCGCGGCGCGTCGCGGCACTGGCCCCGGCTTCCGCCCGCGCACAGGCCATCAGCGCTACCCGCGCCCATGGGTATCGCCACAGCCCCTCCAGTCCCCCCGCCAGCCGGACCGACTCCAGCAGGCCCTCCAGCCACGATGCCGCCTCCACCGCCTCCATCCTCAACTCCTGGAGCACCTGCCGGACCTGGAAGTACACGCCCCCGCGGGACACGTCCAGCTGTTGCAGGCGTGCGTCTGCCTCCTGCGCCATGGACGCCAGCGACGACCCCACCAGGGCCAGGCGGTTGCACAGCTGCGCGCAGCGCAGCAGGTAGCCCGCCACTCCCTCCCGCAGCGCCGCCTGCTGGCGGCCGACCTGGAACATGTACGAGGTGGTGGCCTCGATCTCCTCCCGGTAGGCCGGGAACACGCGTTCGTGAAAGGAACGGTAGTAGTACGTGTTCACCCGGTGCAGCCAGGCCTCCCAGCGCGCGCTGTCCGCCGCCCGTCCCTCGTCCTCCTCGACGGAGTCTGTCCTGGTGCCGTGCGGCAGGTCGCTCCAGGAGGCGACCTCTTCCCGCACGGCTGCCAGGGCCGCCGCCAGCAGTTCCTCGCACCGTTCGCGCAGTTTTTCCAGCCCGTTGTCCACCATCCCCGTCACACCCCCAGCACCTTCGCCATCAGCGCGTCCAGCAGGAAGGAGCCACCTTCCGCCAGGAACACCCCCGCTTTCTTGCGGTACAGGCCCACCAGGGCATCGGTGCCCTGCAGGCTGGCCTCCACCGCCCGCTGCGCCGCCCGCCGGCTCTCCTCTCCCAGCCCCGGGGCCAGCGAGTCCAGCACCTCCTGGTTGAGGAACCGCCGCGAAGGCACCCAGCGCCACAGCGCCAGGTAGATGTCCAGCAGCGCTTCAGCCACCAGGCCGATCCAGGCCGTGCGCTGCACCGCCGCCTGCCTGGCCACCTCGGCGATGACGAAGGACTCCTGCGGCCGGCGGGCCAGCCGTTCCGCACCGGCTTCCAGGCACACCTGCAGTCCCGCCGGTCCCACCTCTCCCTCCGACCAGGCGCGGGCCACCGCCACGAAGGGGTCTCCTGGCCGCAGCCGCCCTGCCTCGGCGCAGAAGTCCACCAGCGCCGCGCGGGGCAGGATGAAGGAGGTTTCCCGCCCCACCACCCACGCGCGGTAGAGGCCCAGGAACCCCAGCGAGGCGCGGTCCAAGTTGAGCTGGGGAAAGTGGGTCCGGTAGATGTCCTCGGCCGCCCCGCGGGCCCCTGTCCCGAACGCCACCAGGCAGTACAGCGGCAACACGGTGCGCACCGCCTGGTCGAGGCGACGGTACACCGCTGCCGCCTCCGCCCCGTCCCCCAGCCGCGAGCGGCGCAGGAAGTCGCCGTAGGCCTGCACCAGCAGGGCCAGGCTGTCTTCCGGCCACCCCACCATGAACACCTGCTCGGCGGCCTGCACCAGCGCCAGCTGGCGCGCCGCGCCGCCGGGGTCGTGGCGGTCGAGCGCCGCCACCTCCCGCAGCGCGGCCAATGCCTCGCGCATCAGGTCGGTGCGTTCGCCGAACAGGTTGCCCCATCCCGGCACCCGCACCGACTCCACCTCCACCCCGCGGTTGCTCTCTTTCTGTTCCGACGCCAGGCTGTCCCGGCGCTGCCGCAGCAGCCGGCGCAGCTCGGGGTTGCCGCTGCGCCCCGCCAACGATTCCAGCTGCACCCGGTCCAGGGCTGCCGCGATGCGCCGGTAGGGGTCCTGCAGGGCCGGACGGTACAAGCGCACCAGGAAATCGAGGTTCGCACGCTCCTGCCCCGCCCGCAGGAGGTAGGGCAAGGTGTCCAGGAAATCGCGCAGCACGCTCTCGGGCGCTGCGCCCAGCCAGCGCAGCAGCGGCATGGACTGCGAGTGCTGCAGCAGCCACCGGTACAAGGCCATGCGCTGCGAGGGGAAGAGCGCACGAAAGAGCAGGTCGGCGGTCTCTTCCTCCGGTTCCAGGCCGGCCAGCGCTCCCGGCTCTGCTGCCAGCTGCCGCACCCGCGCCCGCGCGTCCAGTTCCTCCTGCCACGCTGCGAACAGCTCGCGGGCCGCGGCGTCCGCAACACCGGCGCCCGGCGGCTCAGGTTTCCCGTACCCCATGCGTCTCTCCCTCTCGCCCGTCACAGAACAGCCAGTTGAGCAGCCGGCAGGCCTGGCCGGCCTTGTCCGCATCTGCCTCCGTCAGGTACACCAGGTAGTAGATGGACTTGTCGCGGTGCGTGAACACCCCCGAAAGGCAGTCGTCGCCCCGCACCTCGAAACGGTCCGCGCTCGCCTTACCCCGGCGCAGGTAGCGCACGCTCACCAGCCGGGTCACGAAGGGCAGGCGCGCCACCCGCTGGAAATGGGCCTCCAGGCCTGTCTCTTTGCCGGGGTTGCCCTCCTCGTAGACCAGTACCGCGTCGCCCTTGCGAGCCATCGGCAGCTCCTTCGGCTTCTCCAGCTCGCGCACCCAGGCCAGCAGGTCCTGCACCTGTGCCGCCGTCACCCTGCCCCCGAACTCGGAGGCCAGGTACGGACGCAGCCGGGGAGGAAAGGCCTCCAGCGGCTGCGGCTCCCGCGCCAGCTCCTCCACCAGCCCGGGGTGCTGCAACAGGTGCGCCAGCAGTTCCCCCCGTCCCGCCTCCACCCCGTCCAGCGAGAAGCCGTACTCCCCTTCCAGCGCCTCGCCGTAGGTTTCGCACAGCAAGGCGAACCCCTGGGGATCGGCGGACCGCAGTTCCCGCACGTAGCGGTGCAGCCGCTCCATCTCGCCCGCGTCCAGGGGGAGCCTCCGTGCCACCTTGCGCAACACCGCACGCACGCCTTCTCACCTCCGTGTTCACTTCCCTCATTGTACACCAAGCGGCTGCCCCGCACCCAGCCACCGGCCTCCCCCACGTGCAAGGGCGCAGTGCCTTTTTGAGCTACGGGGCCCTACCCGGATGCGTGTCCCATCCAGTACAATAGACTGGACGACACCCGGTGCTGCGCTCGGCCCCCTGCCGCCGGGAGCAGCCCCGCACAGAGGAAGGAGCAGTGCCCATGAAATACGTCGTGGTGCTGGCAGACGGCATGGCCGACTACCCGGTCCCCGAACTGGGGGGGCGCACCCCGCTGCAGGCGGCCCATACCCCGCACCTGGACTTCCTGGCCCGCCTGGGGCAGGTAGGCATGGTGCGCACCGTGCCGGAAGGAATGCCCCCGGGCAGCGATGTCGCCAACCTCTCCGTGCTGGGCTACGACCCGCGCCAGTACTACACCGGGCGCTCGCCCCTGGAAGCGGTCGCCATGGGTGTGGCACTGGGGGACGACGACGTGGCCTTCCGCTGCAACCTGGTCACCCTCTCCGACGCGGCCGACTACTGCGCCAAGGTGATGGTCGACTACAGCGCCGACGAGATTTCCACCCCAGAGGCAGCGGCCCTGATGGCCGAGGTGCAACAGCGCCTGGGCACGGCTGAGCTGCGCTTTCACGCCGGCATCAGCTACCGCCACCTGATGGTGTGGGCCGGCGGCCCGCTGGAGGTGGAGCTCACCCCTCCCCACGACATCTCCGACCGCCCCATCGCCGCCTACCTGCCCAGGGGCGCGCGCAGCGATACCCTGCTGGGCCTGATGATCAGCAGCCACGAGTTTCTCCCCGCCCACCCGGTCAACCAGGCGCGGGTTGGCCGCGGCCTGCGTCCCGCCAACTCCCTCTGGTTCTGGGGGCAGGGCAAGCGCCCCTCGCTGCCCCTGTTCGCCGACAAGTACGGGGTGCGGGGCTCGGTCATCTGCGCGGTTGACCTGACCAAGGGCCTGGGCATCTGCGCCGGGCTCACGCCGGTGGAGGTGCCGGGAGCCACCGGCAACATCACCACTGACTTCCGGGGCAAAGCGCGGGCTGCCCTCTCCGAACTGCACAGGGGACAGGACTTCGTCTACCTGCACGTGGAGGCGCCTGACGAGGCAGGGCATCGGGGGGAGCTTGAGACCAAGATCCGGGCCATCGAGGAGATCGACGCCAAGGTGGTGGGAGAGCTGCTGGCCGGCCTGGCCGACTTCGACGACTTCCGGATGATGGTGCTGCCGGACCACCCCACCCCGCTGTCGGTGCGCACCCACACCGCGGAAGAGGTGCCGTTCGTCATCTACCAGGCCTCGCGGACGCGCGCAAGCGGCCTGGAACGTTACGACGAGGAGAGCGGCCGCCGCAGCGGGCTGCGGGTGGATCCGGGCTACCTGCTAATGGACCGCTTCATGGGCCTGCAGCAGGAGTGACCGCATAGGGAATGGGGTCGGCGAGGCCGGCTTCGCGGAACCCCTTCAGGCGCAGGCGGCAGGCGTCGCACTGGCCGCAGGCCACCTCCCCACCCAGGTAGCAGCTGCTGGTCAGCTCGAAGGGCGCTCCGAGCCGGGCTCCCAGGCGCACGATGCCGGCCTTGTCCAGGTGCAGCAGCGGTGCGGCGATGGTGATGGGGTTGCCGCGCGCCCCCGCCGCGGTGCCGGCGTTCACCGCGGCCTGGAAGGCCTCGATGAACTGCGGCCGGCAGTCCGGGTAGCCAGAGTAGTCGAGGGCGTTGACCCCGATGAAGACGGTCGCGGCCCCCACGCTCTCCGCGTAGGCCACCGCCAGGGCCAGGAACACCCCGTTGCGGAACGGCACGTAGGTGGAGGGGATGTCCGTCCCCAACTGCGCTTCCTCTCTGCCCAGCGGCACCTCCAGGTGATGAACGGTGAGCGAGCTGCCGCCGATGTCCCGGAAGAATCCGCAGTCGACCACCAGGTGCCGGGCGACGCCGAAGTGGGCCGCTACCTGGCGCGCCTGTTCCACCTCGCGGGCGTGCCGCTGCCCGTACGCGAAGGTGATAGGCCACAGGCGGTGCTGCTGGGCTGCCACCGCCATGCAGACCGTGCTGTCCAGGCCACCGGAAAGCAGCACTACCGCCTCATCCTGCACTGCCCTCACCTCCCGCCCAGTCCTTCCAGCTCGAAGTCAATCTTGGCCTCGTCCACGTTGACCTTGACCAGCCGTACGGTGACCCGGTCGCCGATGCGGTAGGCCTTGCCGGTGTGGCGCCCCACCAGCGTCAGCATGCGGTCGTCGTACTCGTAGTAGTCGTCGTTGAGGCTGGAAACGTGCACCAGGCCTTCCACCGTGTTCTCCAGGGCCACGAAGAAGCCGAAGGACAGCACCGACACCACGATGGCCGGGAACACCTCGCCCACGAAGCGCAGCATGTACTGCGCTTTCTTCATGTCTACCGACTCCCGTTCGGCTTCTTCGGCGATGACCTCGCGCAGGGTGGAGTGTTCCCCGTAGTGGGTCATCTTCTTCTCCCAGACCGCCCGCTTCCTGGCCGGCACCGAGCCGCGCCTGAGCAGGTGTGCCAGCACCCGGTGCACCACCAGGTCAGGGTAGCGGCGGATGGGGCTGGTGAAATGCGTGTAGAAGGGGGAAGCCAGCCCGAAGTGTCCCAGGGCGTGGGGAGCGTAGCGCGCGTGCTTCATGGAACGCAACAGCAGCATGCTGATGGTACGCTCCTCCGGCCGTCCCCGGATGGCAGTCAGGATGCGCTGGAAGGCCAGCGGCTCCACCCGTTCCCCGCGGATGCGGTGACCGAACACCCCCAGCACCCGGTTCAGTTCCTCGATGCTGTCGGGGTCCGGGCGCTCGTGTACCCGGTAGAGCGACGGCGCTTCCCGCCGGTGAATGTGCTCCGCCACCACTTCGTTGGCCTTGATCATGAACTCCTCGATGATCATCTCCGCGATGCGCCGCTCGTAGCGCTTGATTTCCAGCGGCAGGCCGGAAGCGGGATCCAGCACCACCTTCGCCTCCGGGAAGTCGAAGTCCAGTGCCCCGCGCGTGATGCGCCGGCCCCGCAACACCCCGCACAGGTCGCGCATGGCCGCGAAGTCCTCCAGTTGGCGGTGGTAACGCTCGCGCAGCCGGGCGTCGTTGTCCAGCAGGATGTCGTTCACCGCCGTGTAGGTCATGCGCTCGTCCACCCGGATGACCGAGCGGGCAATCCGGTAGTCCTGCACCTCGCCATCGTCGCCGATGCGCATCAACACGCTCATGGCCAGCCGGTCCTCGCCGGCGTTCAGGCTGCAGATGCCGTTGGAGAGCACCGGCGGCAGCATCGGCAGCACCCGGTCCACCAGGTAGACGCTGGTCGCCCGGCGCAGCGCCTCCCGGTCCAGGGCGCTGTCCTCGGCCACGTAGTGGGCCACGTCGGCAATGTGCACCCCCAGTTCGAAGCTGCCGTCCGGCAACCGGGAGATGGACACCGCGTCATCCAGGTCCTTGGCGTCCTCGCCGTCGATGGTCACCGTGGGCAGGTGCCGCAGGTCCAGCCGCGTGGCGGCCTCCTCTTCCCCCACCGGGCGGGCCACCGCCTCCGCCTCCTCCAGCACCTCGGGCGGAAAGGAGTCGCGCAACTGGAACTTCTTGATGATGGACACCACGTCCACCCCGGGAGCCCCCTTGGCGCCCAGTACCTCGGTAATCTTGCCCTCCGGGTAGCGGTCCTTGTCCGGCCACACGGTGAGCTGGACCACCACCTTGTCACCGTCGTTGAGCTTGAGACGGGTGGGGATGCGCACGTAGATGGGGTATAGCAGGCGCGGGTCGTCGGGAATGACCTGGGGCAGCGGTTTAACTTTCTTGTAGGTGCCCACCACCTGGGTGTGGGCCCGGGTCACCGCCCTCACCACCTCGCCCTCGGCCCGCTGGGTCCCGTAGGCCTGGCGATTCACGCGCACCAGCACGCGGTCGTGGTGCATGGCCCCGTTGAGGTCCCGGCCGTAGACGAAGATCTCCGGCAGCGTCGGGTCGTCCGGGCGCAGGATGCCAAATCCACGGGGGTTCATGGTGATGACCCCCCGCACCAGGTTCATCAGGCGGGGCAACCCGTACTGCCCGCGCCGGGTCAGCACGATATCCCCGTCCTTCTCCATCGCCGTCAGCAGCCGCCGGAAGTGCCTGTCTTGCTCGTCGGGCACGTTCAGCGCCTGTTTCAGTTCCCCGTAATCCAGGGGCCGGTAGGTCTTCTGCTCCATGTGCCGCAGGATGTCATCCCTGGTCACCATGCCCACCCCTCCTTCTCCTGTCGTTTCGGTGGCCTCCCGCACCGGCGGTGGCTGCCGCCGCCTGCACGGTTACAGGCCCAGCTGTTCCGCCTGCGCCTGCATGGCCCGCAGGGCCAGGTCCAGGAACTCTTCCAGGCCCAGCCCGCACTCCTGGCAGGCCGCGATCTGTGCGCGCCGCGCCCCGCGCGCGAAGGACTTTTCCCTGAAGCGGTTGAGCAGGAAATCGAGGTCCACCGCCTGCAGCCGTTTTTCCGGGCGGATGAGGGCCGCGGCCACGATGAGACCGCTGACCGGATCCGCCGCGTACAGCGCCCGGTCCATCAGCGTGGTGCGCGGGAGCCCGTGGGCGTCGTTGTGCACCCGCACCGCGTACACGATTTCCGGCGGCAGCCCGGCTGCCGCCAGTATCTCGCTGCCCACCTGCGAGTGCCGCGCCATGTCGTTGGCGGTGCTGTCATAGTCAATGTCGTGCAGCAGGCCGGCCAGTCCGAAAGCCTCCTCGTCTTCCCCGAAACGCCTGGCCACCGCCCGCATGATGGCCTCCACCGCCAGGCAGTGGTTGAACAGGTTGCGGTTGTGCAGGTGCTGCTGCAGCAGCTGCAGCGCGTCTTCTCTCGCCACTCTTCTCCCTCCCGGGCGCGGCCACGCCGCGCAAAATCAACGATCCGGCGGGCCATGCGCTCCACCTCCGGGCCCATGGTGGCCACGTGAGGAGAGCGGGGCAGCCACACCAGTTCCTTGTCGCGCCCGCCGAAACGCTGCAGGATGACCTCGGCGCTGCGGGGCTCCACCACCTCGTCGCGCAGCGACTGGAACACCAGCAGCGGGACCCCGGCCGCCGGCAGGTCGGTCACCACCTGCTCCGTCAGCCGCCGCAGGTTGCGGTAGGCACGCAAGGGGACGTCGTCGTAGGCGAAGCGCCCCCGGCGGCGCAGGTCCTCGTATGCCGCGTCGATGGTCTTGCGCACGGCCGGCTTCACCCAGCGCAGCAGCGGCAACAGGCGCAGCAGGACCCCGCGCAGGTAGACCGGCGCGTTAATGCTGACCACCCCGTCCACGGGCTCCTGTCCGGCTGCCGCCTGCAGCGCCAGCAGCCCGCCCATGGACAGCCCCACCACGTACAAGGCATCGCTGGCTGGCCTCCGGGTGCGGACGGCCTCCCTCACCGCCTCCAGCCATTCCTCGGGAGCGGTGCGGTCCAGGTCCTCGGGGCAGGTCCCGTGTCCGGGCAGCAGGGGGGCGTGCACGGTGAAGCCGGCGGCATGCAGGAGCGTGGCCAGCGGCCGCATCTCCGAGGGAGAGGCGGTGAATCCGTGCACCAGCAGGAAAGTTTCGGCGCCTCCTTCAAGCGTGAAGGGTCGCGCGGCAGGGTGGACGTCGCTCATCGAATCCTCCAGAAACACGCGCGGGGATGTCGCCCCACCCCCGCTTCCCTGTGCGGGCGCCGCTGGCTGGCATCCGGCGCCCGGTCGCTACCACCAGCATACCAGCCGCCCTGGTACGGTTCAAGCAGCCGCCCGGCCGCAAAAGACCCCGCAGGGCTGAGCCCGGCGGGGTCTTGCGGACTGCAGGTCTGGCCGGGCGTGCGGCCTAGCCCTTGATTCGCATCCCGTAGAAGGAGCGGTAAACGAACACCAGCGCAACGGCCAGGAAGACCAGGCCCACGGTGGGCGCGACGTCGCGGAAAGATTCCGCGATGGCAATCTCCATGGCCAGCAGGCCGAACAGGGTGGTGAACTTGATGATGGGGTTGAGGGCCACCGACGAGGTGTCCTTGAAGGGGTCCCCCACGGTGTCGCCCACCACGGTGGCATCGTGCAGGGGCGTGCCCTTCTCCTTGAGGTCTACCTCCACTACCTTCTTGGCGTTGTCCCAGCAACCGCCGGCGTTGGCCATGAATACCGCCTGGAAGAGCCCGAAGAGGGCGATGGACATCAGGTAGGCCACGAACAGGGACACGGAATCCTCGGTGGTCTTGGGCGCCGACAGGCACGCGAAGGCCAGGGCAAAAGAGAAGATGGCGATGAAGATGTTGAACATCCCGCTCTGCGCGTACTGGGTGCAGATCTTCACCACTTCCTTGGAGTTCTCGGTGGCGGCCTTCTGGCTGGCGGTCGCGTCCAGCCGGATGTTGCGCTTGATGTACTCCACTGCCCGGTAGGCCCCGGTGGTGACCGCCTGGGTGGAAGCCCCGGTGAACCAGTAGATGACCGCGCCGCCACACAGCAGACCCAGGATGGTGTACGGGTTGAGGATGGTCAGCACCGTTTCCGGCTGCACCCCTAGGGTCTGCTTGATGACCAGGATGAGGGAGAAGATCATGGTGGTCGCACCCACCACTGCCGTCCCGATCAGCACCGGCTTGGCAGTAGCCTTGAAGGTGTTGCCGGCACTGTCGTTGGCCTCCAGGTAGTGCTTGCCCTTCTCGAAGTTAGGTGCAAAGCCGAACCTCTTCTCGATCTCCTGCTCGATGCCAGGAATGGTCTCGATCAGCGACAGCTCGTAGATGGACTGGGCGTTGTCCGTTACCGGCCCGTAGCTGTCCACCGCGATGGTCACCGGGCCCATGCCCAGGAAACCGAAGGCCACCAGGCCGAAGGCGAAGATGGAAGGATACATCATGATCTGCGCCAGACCGTAGCCGCTGGCGTAGTAGGCGACGAACATCAGGGTGAAGAACACCGCGCCGATCCAGAAGGCGCTGAAATTCCCGGCCACCAGGCCGGACAGGATGTTGAGCGAGGGGCCGCCTTCGCGCGAGGCCTTGACCACCTCGGCCACGTGCCCGGACTTGGGGCTGGTGAAGATCTTGGTGAACTCGGGGATAAGGGCAGCGCCCAACGTCCCGCAGCTGATGATGGTGGCCAGCACGAACCACAGCGACTGCAGTTCGGCGCTCTCCGTGGAACCGGGGCCCAGCATGTAGTAGCTGACCGCGTAGGTGACCAGGATGGAGAGCAGCGAGGTGAGCCACACCAGGCTGGTGAGCGGGTGCTCGAAGTCCAGCTCGTCCTTGTCGCCGTACATGGCCTGGGTGATGGCGCCGTTGATGTAGAAGGAGGCGATGGAGGTGATGATCATCAGCACACGCATCACGAAGATCCAGGTCAGCAGGGTGGTCTGCATGGCCGGCGCCACCGCCAGCACGATGAAGGTGATGAGGGCCACCCCGGTCACCCCGTAGGTCTCGAAGCCGTCGGCGGTGGGACCCACGCTGTCGCCCGCATTGTCGCCCGTGCAGTCGGCAATGACCCCCGGGTTGCGCGGGTCGTCTTCCTTGATGCCGAAGACGATCTTCATCAGGTCGGAGGCAATGTCAGCGATCTTGGTGAAGATGCCGCCGGCGATGCGCAGCGCGCTGGCCCCAAGCGACTCGCCGATGGCGAAGCCGATGAAGCTGGCCCCGGCCAGTTCGCGCGGCACGAAGAGGAGGATGGCCAGCATCATGATGAGCTCGACGCAGATGAGCAGCACGCCGATGCTCATGCCCGCATCCAGCGCGATCCGCAGCACCTTGAGCGGCTTGCTCTCCAGGGAGGCGAAGGCGGTGCGGCTGTTGGCCAGGGTGTTCATGCGGATGCCGTACCAGGCCACGCTGTACGAGCCCAGGATGCCGACCACGGTCCAGCCCAGGATGAGCAGCACCCCGCCCATGGCGGTCTGTTGCAGGAAGCCGAAGTAGAAGGCGATGCACAGGGCAATGAAGAGGAAGAGCACGGCCAGGAACTTGCCCTGCTGGATAAGGTAGGTCTTGCAGGTCTGGTAGATGGTGTCGGCCACCTCCAGCATGGACTGGTGCGCCTCGATCTTCTTGACCCGCATGAACTGGTAGAGCCCGAACAGCATCCCCAGCAGGCACACCCCCATGCCCAGCAGCAACAGGCTGTTCTGGTGGGGTTCCAGGACCGGGATGACCAGGCTGGCTTCGCTGGCTGCCGCTACGGCAGGCGCCGCCAGCAGCGCCGGCACCCCGCACAGGCTACCCAGCAGCACCCTGCGCAGGAGGCGTCCGAAGGACAGCATCTCCCGGCCGCCGGCACGCAGGCCGCCCCAGGCCAGGTATGTGAAGAGGATCAGGGCCCCCAAGGCCCCAGTAGGAAGCAACGCATTGACATCCATCGGTTCGAGTTTCACCCTTTCAGTTCCGTGGTCCTTACATCAGCGCCAGCGTCAGGGTGAGGAGCATGAACAGGATGGCGAGGACAGTCGACACCCGACTGAACAGCTCGTCCATGCCCTTCTTCTTGCCGAAGATGGCCTCCGCTCCTCCGGCGATTGACCCGGACAGCCCCGCGCTCCGGCCGGACTGCAACAGGACCGTGGAGATCAGTCCCAGCGAGACCAGCACCTGGAGCGTTGTCAGGATGATCTTGAGCACCCACTTCACCTCCCGCCGCCGACGTTTCAAGGCCACTAAAGATGATACCACACCCGCAGGCAAAAGGACAGCGCGAGGCTACTTGCGCAGGCTGTAGAAGGCCTCCCGCCCCCGGAAGATCGCCATTTCGTCCAGTTCCTCCTCGATGCGCAGCAGCTGGTTGTACTTGGCCACTCGCTCGCTGCGCGCCGGTGCCCCGCTCTTGATGAAGCCGCAGTTGGTGGCCACCGCCAGGTCAGCGATGAAGGGGTCCTCGGTTTCCCCGGAGCGGTGCGAGATGACGCAGGTCCAACCGGCCCGTTTGGCGCGTTCCATGGTGTCGAGGGTTTCTGTCACCGTGCCGATCTGGTTGAGCTTGATGAGGATGCTGTTGGCGGTCCCCTCCTGCACCCCCCGGGCCAGGCGCACCGGGTTGGTGACAAAGATGTCGTCCCCCACGATCTGCACCCGGCGCCCCAGCCGGCGGGTGAGCTTCTTCCAGCCCTCCCAGTCGTCCTCGGCCAGGCCGTCCTCGATGGAAATGATGGGGAAACGTTTCACAAGCCCCTCGTAGTACTCCACCATCTGCTCGCTGCTGCGCGATTCCCCGGTGCTGGCGAACACGTAGCGCCCCTCGTCGTAGAGCTCGCTGGCCGCGGGGTCCAGCGCCAGCAGGATCTCCTTGCCGGCGGCGAAGCCGGCGGCCTTGATGGCCTCCATGATGACCTCCAGGGCGGCCTCGTTGGAGGGCAGGTTGGGAGCGAATCCGCCCTCGTCACCCACCGACGTGCTCATGCCCTGGCCCCCGAGCACCTTCTTCAGGCTCTGGTAGACCTCTGCCCCCATGCGCAGGGCTTCCGCGAAGGAGCTGGCCCCCACCGGGACCACCATGAACTCCTGCAGGTCGACGTTGTTGTCCGCGTGCTTGCCACCGTTGAGGATGTTCATCATCGGCACCGGCAGCTCGCGCGCGTTCACCCCGCCCAGGTACTGGTACAGGGGCAGCGAGAGGCTGGCCGCCGCCGCCCGGGCCACCGCCATGGAAACCCCCAGGATGGCGTTGGCACCCAGCCGGCTCTTGTTCTCCGTCCCGTCCAGGGTGCGCATCACGCTGTCCACTCCGGCCTGGTCCAGGGCATCCATGCCGATGATCTCTGGCGCCAGCACGGTGTTGACGTTGTCCACCGCGTCCAGCACCCCCTTGCCGCCGTAGCGGTCGGGCGCCTTGTCGCGCAGTTCCACCGCTTCGTGGGCACCGGTCGAGGCCCCGGAGGGCACCGCCGCCCGCCCCAGGGTGCCGTCTTCCAGCAGTACGTCCACCTCCACGGTGGGGTTGCCGCGCGAGTCGAGAATCTCGCGGGCGTACACGTCGGCGATTGCACTCACCCTATCCCTCTCCCTTCCCCGTTCTCGTTGTCGCTGCCCGCCGCCGGGGGCTCGATCAGGCTAGCCCCGGTCATGGCCGCCGGCAGCGGCAGTCCCAGCATCTCCAGCATGGTGGGGGCGATATCGCGCAGCGCGCGCCCCTGGCGCAGGCGGCAGCCGCGAAAGCGTTCGCTGACCAGGATGAACGGCACCGGATTGCTGGTGTGGGCCGTGTGCGGCTCCCCGCTCTCCGGGTCGATCATGGTCTCGGCGTTGCCGTGGTCAGCGGTGACCAGCACCTCACCCCCGCGCGCCTGCACCGCGCTCACCACCTCCCCCAGGCAGTGGTCCACCGCCTTGATGGCCTTGACGGCCGGCTCCAGCATGCCCGTATGGCCCACCATGTCCGGGTTAGCGTAGTTGAGCACGATGACGTCGAAGCAATCCCGCTCCAGTTCCGCCAGCACCCGCTCTGTAACCTCGAAGGCGCTCATCTCGGGCTTCAGGTCGTAGGTGGGCACCGGCGGCGAGGGGATGAGCACCCGCTCCTCCAGGGGGTTGGGCTGCTCCACGCCACCGTTGAAGAAGAACGTCACGTGGGCGTACTTCTCGGTTTCCGCGATGCGCAGCTGGCGCAGGCCGTGGCGGGCCAGCACCTCCCCCAGGGTGTCGCTCAGGTCCTGGGGGGCGAAGGCAACCGGCGCGGCAATGGTGACATCATACTGCGTCATGCACACGAAGTGCACCTGCGGGTGCACCTGGCGGGGAAACCCCTGGAACTCGCGGTCCACGAAGGCCCGCGTGATCTGGCGGGCGCGGTCGGCGCGGAAGTTGAAGAAGATGACGGCGTCGCCATCACGCACCGTTCCCACCGGGGCACCGGTGCCGTCCACCACCACTGCCGGTTCGACGAACTCGTCGGTCACCCCAGCCCGGTACGATTCTTCCACGGCCT
>JARYMO010000011.1 GCA_029907055.1 Syntrophomonadaceae bacterium
ATTCAGACCGTCGACTTCTTCACCCCCATGGTTGACGATCCCTACGCCTTCGGGCAGATTGCGGCGGCCAACGCACTGAGCGACGTCTACGCGATGGGAGGAGAGCCCCTGACCGCCATGAATATCGCGTGTTTTCCTGCCTGCGGCGATCTGCGACTGTTGGCGGAAATCGTGAGAGGTGGAATGGACAAGGTTGCCGAGGCGGGAGCGGCGGTAGTGGGGGGGCACACGGTAGACGACAACGAGCCCAAGTATGGACTGGCCGTGACCGGCCTGGCCCATCCCGGCCAGTTGATTCTTAACGGGGCAGTGCGTGAAGGGGACGTCCTGATCCTCACCAAGCCATTAGGAACCGGCATTGTCAGCACCGCCATCAAGGCCGACATGGCTTCCTCTCGAGCGGCAGCCGAAGCCACTGAATGCATGGCGCGCCTCAACCGCGACGCCAAGAATGCGGCGGTAGCAGTGGGAGTCAAAGGGGGAACAGACGTCACAGGGTTTGGCCTGTTCGGGCACCTGCATGAGATGGCCTCGGCAAGCCGCGTGACCATTGAGGTGTGGGTGGAGAGTCTGCCCCTCCTGAGCGAGGCGGCCACCTACGCTGAGTACGGACTGATTCCAGGAGGGGCTTATTCCAATCGCGAGTACCTTGGGCGCCATGTCGCGCTGCAAGCAGGCTTGGCTGGGCCTTTGGTCGACATCGGGTTCAGCCCGGAGACTTCAGGGGGATTGGTGCTGGCCATCCCGCGCCCACAGCAAGAGGACCTGATGGAAGCCTTGCGGAGCAGGGCTGTGGAATGCGCCGTGATCGGCAGGGCAGTTGCGCCGTCGGGATTCACCGTGGTGGTGAAGGGGGGAGAATGAATGACAAGACCACTGGATCCGCTGGGGGATTCTCGAAAAGGCCTGCTCAGTTGCTGCGAAAAGCCCCTTCGCCTCCCGTTGGTGTCGGATGCCCCTGTTCAGTGCTGCAGATGCCATGCTCCGGGGACGTCAGGGGATCCGGGAAGCGGCAGGAGGGAAGCTGGCAGTGCGACCGGGTCGTTCATGGGGCAGGTGAGCGAGTATGCGCTGGACCCGGCTCCCTCGCTGGCCACGGGAGACAATACGGTACTGCTGTTGACGGGGAGCAGGGTCGCAACTGGTCTGGACCAACCGGGAAAGGAATTCCTGGCTGGCCTGTTGCGGGCGATGGCCCAGCGCCGGGATATGATACAAACCGTCATCCTGGTGGACTCTGCGGTGACGATGCTGGCCGCGGAGTCCGCGGTGATGGAACAACTCCTGGTGCTGGAACAGGCGGGGGTGCATGTCCTCTGCAGCGCCAGCTGCCTGGAGGCATACGGGGTTCAGTCGCGCGTCATGGTCGGCCGGCCCTGTTCCTCGTATGAGATCGTGGACCGCCTGCGCGCTGCGGGAAAGGTCATCAGCCTGTGAACGGGGAGCAGGCGACCGCGGGGAGATGGGAATGATGGAGATCCGGCGCTTCTCGATCGGCGATGTGGTGCGCATGCGCAAGCCGCATCCTTGTGGGAGCCGAGAGTGGGTCGTGACCAGGGTCGGCGCAGACATCAAGATTCGTTGCCAGCGATGCGGGCGCATAGTGATGATGCCTCGCTCCCAGTTTGAGCGTGGGGTACTGGAAATACTTCCCCCGAAAACCACGGGCTGAACGAGCGAAATAGCTCTCCGGCGGCGTTTCCCCAGTGCAAGAGGGAATACCCCCGCAGCAAGCGTTGCGCAGATGCCCATAAAAGGATACAATGAGAATTGATGGAAGGCGGCCGGTGGCGTGGCGTGTTTGTCAAGTACCGCTGTTGCTGATATAATACAAAAGATGTCCCTGCCCCAGCTGGACTGGGGCCGCTAGTCCAAAGGGAGGAGGTGAGCGGATGCGCTCGTACGAACTCATGTACATCCTGAGGCCAGACTTGACCGCTGAGGCCATGGAAGCCGCTCGGGAACGGGTGAAGGCAATCGTAGCCAACAATGGCGGCGAGTTTGAACGTGAGGCCGAAGGATGGGGCAAGAGAAGGTTGGCGTACGAAATCAAGGACTTCACCGAGGGATTCTATGTGGTGTGCTATTTCCGGGGGACACCAGAGACGGTGAAGGAGCTGGACAGGGTGATGAAGATTTCAGAAGACTTTCTGCGCCACCTGATTCTGCGGTTGGACGAGAAGTAGGAGGAGGGAGCTCACCAGTGCTGAACCGCGTCATCCTCATCGGTCGTCTGACCCGGGATCCGGAAATGCGCTATACCCCCACCGGGACTGCTGTCTGCACATTCAGTCTGGCGGTCAATCGTCCCTTTGCGAATCAGGCCGGGGAGCGGGACGCTGATTTCATAGACATCGTGTGCTGGCGGCAGCTGGCTGAAACATGTGCCAACTATCTGGGCAAGGGACGGCTGGTCGCGGTGGAGGGGCGCCTGCAGACCCGCACCTATGAGACCCAGGACGGCCAAAAGCGCAAGGTGGTCGAGGTGGTCGCGGACACGGTGAGATTCCTTGACAAGAGCACCCAGGGGGCAGCCAAGCCATGGCCACAGGACGCAGCCAAGGGTCCTGGGAGGCAGACAGGCTGGGAAGCGCTGGGGCAGGAGGTCAGTCTGGAGCACGTGGACCACTTGAGCGAGGAAGAGGAGGATATTCCCTTCTGACGAGGAGGTCAATAAGCATGAAGAAAGACCGCAGGAAGAAGCGGCGGCAGTGCAACTTCTGCGCCGACAAGATTGAGGTCATCGACTACAAGGAAGTGCCACGGCTGCGTAGGTATATCACCGAGCGTGGCAAGATCCTGCCGCGACGTATTACCGGCAACTGCGCGCAACACCAGCGTCGCTTGACCACTGCCATAAAGCGAGCACGCGACATGGCATTGCTTCCCTTCACCGCCGAATAGCTCTCTCCGGGTCCCGGGTAACCGGGACCCGTGCATTCCCGGCCCGGGCAGGAAAATCTCCCGCCGGTGGAGAACCTTCAGCTACAGTGAGATGAGAGCGCGGAGACGTTGGCAACAGGGCAACGACAGGGGTGTCTACATGGTGGGCAGAGTCCGGGAGCTGAACCAAGGGCGAAGGCCGGGCATGGTGGAATGGTTGAAAGCAGAACTCGTCGACTCGGTGGCCACCCTGTTCAGGGCAATGCTGAAAACCGGGGACGATGGAGTGAGCGATGCCTTGGCAAACATCATGATTTCTGCCTACTTGCTGGGAATGCAGCGGGGCATCGGCTTCACGCAGCTGGACGCGAGGGTCAGAGCGAAATTGCGTGTGACCCAGGATGAGACGGGAACGGTTACTGAAGGCGGACGGGATCTCCCGGGCTTGCTGGCGCATTTGGAAGACAGGGTCAGATGAGCGGAACGGACTGCGATGGAGGTACGGAAGGGGGACTCGGTGCGCGGCCAGTCCCCCTTGTCTCTCGCAGGGCGCCGGAAAAGGCGAGCGACCTGAGGTCACAGGGGGTGTTCTGGTGAAGGTCGTATTGGAGCAGGACATCAAGGCATTGGGGAAGAAAGGCGAGGTTCGGGAGGTATCCGACGGTTATGCTCGAAACTTCCTCATCCCTCGTGGGCTGGCCTCCGAGGCCAC
The DNA here is from genome assembly GCA_029907055.1 of Syntrophomonadaceae bacterium. Lineage (GTDB taxonomy): Bacteria > Bacillota > Syntrophomonadia > Syntrophomonadales > Syntrophothermaceae > JARYMO01. The sequence goes on from JARYMO010000011.1 coordinate 3,596, forward strand.
CCCGGCAAGAATACGGGAGCTCGAGGAGCGTGCGCAACGGCTTGACCAGAAGCGGGGGCGGGAAGAGGAAAAGGCACGGCAGGTCCTTGAGCGCATCGATGGCAAGGTGGTGCTGGTGAAAGCCAGAGTGGGCGAAGGCGGCAAGATATTTGGTACGGTAACCGCCAAGGAAATAGCGGAGGCGGTTCGAGAGCAGTACGGGGTAGAGCTGGACCGCAAGAAGATAGACATTCCTGTCCCTATCAAGACGCTGGGAGCGCACGAGGTTCGGTGCCGCATCTACCCTTCGTTGCAGGCAGTCCTGCACCTGCAGGTGGAATCCCTCTCGGAGTGACAGGGTGGAGAAAAGGGGGATCTTGCCCATTCTGCGCTTGGTTGACATGGTAGAGGGTATCTGCTAAGATTACCTTGTTTCGATGCCGTGAATTCCTGGTCGAGGCAGGTGGAGTGCTTGGCAGCGGTCGTGCTGGTGGGAGCCCAGTGGGGAGACGAGGGGAAAGGCAAGATCACCGATTTCCTGGCTGAGCAGGCGGACTGCATCGTCCGCTACCAGGGAGGCAGCAACGCAGGCCACACCGTCGTGGTGGGGGGGCAGAAGTTCATGCTCCACCTCATTCCGTCGGGTATTCTCTATCCGGACAAGGTGTGCGTGATCGGCAACGGCGTGGCGCTTGACCTCGAAATGTTGGTCCGCGAAATCGAGGGGCTGGAAGCTCAGGGGATCAGCGTAGCCAACCTGCGTATCAGCAGCCGGGCCCACATTCTCATGCCCTATCACAAGAAGTTTGACGAACTCCAGGAACTCGGTTGCCGGCAACTGGGTACCACCAAGCGCGGCATAGGGCCTGCCTACACCGACAAGATGGAGAGAGTCGGTTTTCGCTTGGTGGACCTGCTGGAGGCAGACTTCCTGTCGCGTCTGGCCACGGTGGTCAGCGCGAAGAACCGTGTCCTCGAGCAGGTTTACGGGGAAGCGGGATTCGACGTGGACCAGATATGGGCGACGCTTGCTCCGTGCATAGAACGGGTGCGTGGACATGTCACGGACACCTCTTTGCTGGTCAACCGGATGGTGTCCGAAGGGAAGCGAGTTCTTTTCGAGGGGGCCCAAGGCACCCTGCTCGATATCGATCATGGCACATACCCGTACGTGACTTCCTCTTCCCCGACGGCTGGCGGGGCCTGTGTCGGCGCTGGCGTAGGGCCGACCAAGATCTCGCGGGTGCTGGGCGTGGTCAAAGCATACACGACCCGCGTGGGTGAAGGGCCCTTTCCGACCGAGTTGGCGGATGAGGTCGGTGAGTTCATGCGGCAGAGAGGGGCCGAGTTTGGCACCACTACTGGCAGACCCCGTCGGTGCGGGTGGCTGGACGCGGTAATTCTCCGCTACGCCGTGAGGGTCAATGGGCTGACCGACATCGCCATCACCAAGATTGATGTGCTGGACGACTTTGACTCGCTCAAGATCTGCGTCGGGTACCGGTACGGTGACCGTATCCTGGAGGAATTTCCCGAGAGCCTGAAGGTCTTGCAGGACTGCGAACCGGTCTATGTGGAAGTCGAGGGTTGGAAGACCTCCCTCGCAGGCTGTCGCGAGTACCAGGACCTGCCGGAAGCGACCCGGCGGTATGTGGAGACGGTGGCCAAGCTCACCGGCGTTCCAGTGTGCATGATAGCGGTGGGCCCGGAGCGCCACCAGACCATCGTGACGAAGTCCCTTTTCGGCGGGCCTGGGACGCCTTGACAGCCCGCTCCGCCAGTAATACTATTTACGTGAGGGCGATTAACTCAGCGGGAGAGTGCTTCCTTCACACGGAAGAAGTCACAGGTTCGAATCCTGTATCGCCCACCAGGTAACCAGAGGTGGTGTGCGCCGCAACGCGCAACCGCCTTTTGCCTTTGATGAAGCCCTCGTCGGTGGGGGTGCGGCCGGTTGACGGAGGGCAGGTCTTGGGATAAGATAATCATGTGTGCGGGATTAGCTCAGTGGTAGAGCATCGGCTTCCCAAGCCGAGGGTCGCGGGTTCGAATCCCGTTTCCCGCTCCAGAAAGAGAAGCCGCTCGCGAGCGGCTTTGTGCTTATGTGAGCCGCGGTTGCAGCAGGGCAGGGAGGGAGGTGAGCCGGTGGGGAAACACTTGACCATGGTGGTGCCTCCGATTCTCAGGGCATCTTCGCAGGCGTGCAATTGCCGGGAGTGTCAGACCTCGTGCCAGTCGGCCTGCAAGACATCATGCACGGTGGGCAATCAGGTCTGTCAGCAACAGAAGAGCACACCATGAGACCCGGAAACAGCGCAGTTCGAACCGGGGCCATTCGTGTGGACAGGCACTATCCAGGCGGGCCAGAGCCCGCCTTTGTCGTGTCCAGGGGGGCGAAGCGGTGAACAGAGAGGGTTTCGATTTTGCGGCAACAACGCATGTCTTCACGGTGAATGGGGCTACCTTGTTGCTGGACGTGAACAGCGGGGCTGTGCACCTCCTTGACGAAGTGATGGCAGCACTCGTGCAAGCCTTGGAAGCGTGCGGTGGCTGCCTGGAGGAGGCCATCCGGAGGTGCTGCCTGAAGTGGGACTGTGGCATGGTCATGGAAGCTGCCGGGGAAATTGCGCGGGCGGTCGAGGCTGGGGTCCTGTTCACGCCCGGTGAAGTGCCGCATGTGGACATGGCGCCATTTCCTATCAAGGCGCTGTGCCTGAATGTCGCCCACGTGTGCAATATGCGATGCGTATACTGTTTTGCGGGGCAGGGAGACTTTGGGCAACCGCAAGGGTTGATGTCCCTGGAGGTCGGCAAAGCAGCCCTTGATTTCTTGCTGGAAGCAGGTTCCGGCCCAGGGAACCTCGAGGTCGATTTCTTTGGTGGCGAACCCACCCTCAACTCCCGGGTGGTACGGGAGTTAGTTGGCTACGGCCGCGAACGGGCTGCCAGCCAGCAGCGGAACATACACTTCACGCTCACCACCAACGCGATGACACTGGACCAAGAGTTGACCGAGTTCCTGGTGAAGCAAGATGTGGCTCTGGTACTGAGCGTGGACGGCCGCCCTCACATTCATGACCGGCACCGCGTGTTGGCGGGCGGGGGCGGGACCTACACGGCAGTCATGCGCAATGTTCGCCGCGTGGTGGACAGGGGGGCGCGCTACGTGGTGCGGGGGACCTTTACCCGCGATAACCTGGATTTTGCCAGCGACATCGAGCACCTGGCAGACTGCGGCTTTTCCCACATCTCCATGGAACCAGTGGTTGGAACCAACCAGGGGTGGGCCATCCGCGAGCAAGACATTCCCATCGTGGCGGCGGAATACGAAAGGTTGGCCGTCAAGATGCACGAGTGGCAGCGACAGGGCAGGGGCATTGATTTCTTCCACTTCAATCTCCATGCGAGCCAGGGTCCGTGCGTGGCCAAGCGGGTGACCGGCTGCGGGGCAGGCAACGAATACCTGGCCGTCACCCCCGCAGGAGATATCTATCCCTGCCACCAGTTCGTGGGGTGCAGGGAGTTCCTCATGGGGAACGTCTTCGATCGGGCGGTGGACGAGAACGTGCGTGCCACGTTTGCCCGCCTGCAGGTGGCCAACAAGCCTGAATGCCGAAGCTGCTGGTGCCGTTATTTCTGCGGCGGCGGCTGTGCGGCCCATGCATACTTCGCCGGTGGCACGCTTGAACAGCCTGCCCCCATAGCATGCCAGCTTCAGCGCAAGCGAGTCGAATGTGCGCTGTGGCTCCTGGCCATGGAGAATCTCCCGACTGTGGCAACATAGAACGCGCGGGCCGAGAGAGGCGAGGCACGGCGGCTAGGTCCACCGGGCAGGAGTTCGACAAACGATGTCGAATACGGAGAAGGACACACTACAATGCCTGGGAGGGACCTATGGGAAATGCGTTGAGGAGCAGGGGTCTTGTCCTCCCGTTGTTCGCGTTGCTCGTCTTGTCGCTCGGTGTCGTAATGGGGCTGACCAACGTGAGGACGGCCGCCTGGGGGGTCTATGTCGGGGGCAAGCGGGTTGGCGTGGTTAAGGACGTGGACACTGCGCGTGAAGCGTTGCGCTCATTGACCAGGGCAGTGGAGAAGGAAACGAAGACCCCGGTGAGGCTGTGCGAAGACGTGACGTACAGGAAGGCGCTGGTCGCGCGAACGGCGGTAATGAGCGGGCAGCAATTGCAGCAGTGCTTGGCGGCTTCTGATCTGCTGAGGGTCCAAGGAGCGTCGATACTCGTGGACGGCCGCAGGGTGGCATCGCTGGCCAGCGAGGAGGCTGCACGAGCAGTGTTGGATGAAATGCGCGGGAAGGGCTTGGAAGAGGAGGACAAGGCCAGGGTGCTTTCCGTGTCATTCGAGGAAAATGTCGAGGTGCTGTCAGAGGCCGTTCCGCTGGGAGAAATCATGAGTCCGGCGCGCGCTGTCTCCCTGCTCAGTACGGGCACTGACAAGCCGCTGACATATGAGGTGAAACAGGGGGACTCGCTTTGGAAAATCGCGCGTGCCCACGACATGCATGTGGCCGACATCAAGGCCGACAACGGGTTGGAGAGTGATTCTCTGCAGCCGGGTCAACAGCTTAAACTCGTAGTCACCGAGCCATACGTGAACGTGGTGGCCGTGGTGGAGGCAACTCGCCAGGAACCCATTCCATACCAAACAAAGGTCATCGCCTCCACTTCGAACGTTATTCAGGTCAAGCAGGAGGGCAGGGAAGGGCTCCGAGAAGTGACCTACCGCGAGGTGCGCAGGAATGGCCTGGTCGTGGAAAAGACAACCCTTGCGGAACGGGTCCTCAGGGAGGCAGTAGACAAGGTTGTGGTCCGAGGCAGGCGTCTCGTAGTGGCGTCGTCGCGTGGGTCGAGCGGTGGCAGTCTGGCGTGGCCACTCTACGGTCATATCAACTCGTACTTCGGTAGTCGAGGGGGTTCTCATTCCGGTATCGACATCGAGGGCCGAACAGGAGATGCCATTCGGGCAGCTGAAAGCGGGACGGTCATATATTCGGGGTACGATGGTGCCTACGGGCTCACGGTGGCGGTCCTCCACCCGAACGGCGTAGTAACGCGCTATGCTCACTGTTCCAAGTCGCTGGTGCAGGAAGGGGATCAGGTCCAGCAAGGTGACGTCATCGCCCGGGTTGGTTCCACTGGCCGCAGCACCGGGTCTCACCTGCATTTCGAGGTCATTGATGGAGGCGCGGTCAGGAACCCGCTCCAATACCTGCGCTAAACCCGAGGAGCTTCCTGGGCAACCCCCAGGGGCTCTTCGCGCTTTTCACTGCCCTCTTCGGCCTGGACCGAGGGTATTCTGGGCAAAATCCAGGTGCTGCGCACGCGGTTGCGCTGTGATAGAATCCCAACGGGGGGCCTGGAACGCGCGAGGCGTCCGTGCAGCGTTGTGAAGGTAGGAAAGCAGCCACCAGCGCTGTCGGCGCGGAGTGAAGTTTCCACCAGGACCATTTGCGTTCGCTCCAGGAGGGCGACAGAGGAGGCAAGAACGTGGATGAGCCGCTTGTCATTGAGGGAGGGCGTCCACTGCGCGGGTCGGTGCGAGTAAGCGGGGCGAAGAACGCCAGCCTGGTCATCATGGCAGCCTGCGTACTGGTGCAGGGAGAAACCGTCTTGGAGAACATTCCCCGCATAAGGGACGTGGAGGTCCTTGGAGCCATCCTGACTTCCCTGGGGGCGCGATTGACGTGGGGGGAGGACGGCAGTCTCTCCATCACCGTTCCTGACAACATCGGAGTCGAGACTCCGTATGATCTGGCCAAGAGACTGCGGGCCTCGAACCTCTTGTTGGGGTCCCTGCTCGGCAAGCGTCGGGAGGCGCGCATCTGCCTCCCCGGCGGGTGCGATATCGGATCGCGGCCGATGGACCTTCACCTCAAAGGGCTCGCAGCGTTGGGTGCGGACGTCCGCCTCGAGCACGGGTTCGTGGAAGCTCGAGCCGGCAGATTGACGGGGAGCCGCGTCTATCTCGATTTCCCCAGTGTTGGGGCGACGGAAAACATAATGATGGTGGCGACGCTGACGCCAGGCCAGACCATCATAGAAAATGCCGCTAAGGAGCCGGAGATTGTGGATCTGGCCAATTTTCTGAACGCGGTGGGAGCCAGGGTGAGAGGTGCTGGAACCGACGTGATCCGGGTGGAGGGCGTTTCGGAGCTGCGTGGCACGCGGTATGCGGTCATTCCCGACCGTATCGAGGCTGGGACGTTCATGGCGGCAGCGGTGGCCACGGGCGGAGATGTGGTAGTGGGGAACGTGATACCCACCCACCTGTACCCGATTATTGCGAAGCTCCAGGAAACCGGCGCCACGATCGTCGAGGTGCCCGAGGGCCTGAGGGTAATTGGCAACGGGGAGATAATGCCGGTAGACATCAAGACCTTGCCGTACCCTGGGTTTCCCACCGACATGCAGTCCCAGATGCTGGCCCTGCTTTCGGTTGCTCGCGGCACCAGCATGGTGGTCGAGAATGTCTTTGAAAATCGGTTCGCGGTGGTAGACGAGTTGAGCCGAATGGGTGCCCGGATAAAGGTGGAGGGACACACGGCAGTGGTGGAAGGCGTTCCCAGGCTGTGCGGGACAAAGGTCAAGGCCACGGATTTGCGGGCTGGTGCAGCGCTGGCGGTGGCAGCGCTGATGGCTGAGGGGGTCACGGAAATCGATAACTCCCACTACGTCTACCGGGGATACGAGAGATTCGCGGAAAAGCTTCGGTCGCTGGGGGCGGCCGTGCGCTGACGGCTCAGGTACGGTTCGACCGGAGGGAATGCGCAGGAGGCTGCGGCGAGCGCTCTCTGCCGTATTGGCGTGCGCATGCCGGAGCAGGTCGTTTGCCGGGCAGGGGAGTGCATGGATGGACTTCAGGGTGGTCTCAGTTGGCAGGGTACGGGACCCGCACCTGCGGGGAGCGGTGCAGGAGTATGTCAAGCGACTGCAGCCCTATGCCAAGGTCGAACTGGTGGAAGGGCTGGAAGAAAAGCGGTCCCCGCGCGTGACCGAGTCCGAAGACCGTGCGTGCATGGCACGTGAAGCTGAGCGACTCCTCGCCACCATGCGATGCAGCGACGTAGTGCTGGTTTTCGACCAGCGGGGCAGACGGCTCACCTCGGAGCAATTCGCGCATCGCGTGAGGGGATTGCTCCACTCCGGCGCAAGGCGCGTCGACATGGTGATAGGAGGGTCGACTGGACTTGACGAGCGCGTTCGGCAGAGGGCCGACCAACTGCTCTCGCTTTCGGATATGACATTTCCCCACCAGCTGGCGGTGGTCGTCGTGGTAGAGCAACTCTACCGCGCGTTTCGCATCCTCCAGGGTCAACCCTACCACAGGTAGCATGCCACGCGCGCAGGCGACCCCTTCTACCGCAGGCCGCGAGGCAGTCGCAAGAACCGCCGCGCATCGCCAGCTTGACCAAGGACCATCTGCAGGGGGTGCTGCGCCAGACCTCCCCGGCTTCCGGCTGATCGGGCCGGATGCGCTATACTAGAAGTAGAGCAGCAGAGGCAGGCGAGGTGGTCGCGCCCGTCTCCAGATGAACGACCGATGGCAAGGAGGTCTCGACGCATGGACAACCGGGCTTTCCTCTATACGCTGGTGAACAAGCTGTTCCTGGCCATCAGTGAGCAGCTTGAGCGTGTGCCTGGCGGAGAGTGCCTGTTGGAGCAGGTCATTGAGAGCCTGTCCCGGAGAGTGTTCGAACAGTTCGAGAGCGACTACTATCCCATGGGGACTACGCCAGTGGACTACGCTACCTCCTGGATTCGCCTGCTGGGCAGGCAGGGATTTCTCAACGAGAACCACTACGAGTTCAGGACAGAGGGGGAGGACATCCATGTTGCCATCTTTAACGGCAGCTGCGCCTACCGTGAGTACTGCGCACAGGCGCACAAGGAAGGACTGCTGTTCCTCTGCCCACGTATGACCAGCATCAAGTGGATTATTGCCCGGTCTATGGGTAGCCCCTACCACGCGGTGACGGAGAAGATCGACTGCGAAGGCATGTGCCTGGGCGTGATCCGGCCTGGAAACCCCTGCTCGTTGCAGGATCCCACCGCGCAGGGACCCAAGGACGGCTGAGACCTGCACCCAGGTTTCCGCAGGGGGGTCACCGGGGGACAGCATCGACGGGACGGAACAAGCGGCCAGGATTGCAGGATTCGCTGCAGGAACAGGAGACAACGAGGGGGAACCTATGAACCTGGTGAAGCAGATCCAGGATGAGTTGAAATCGCGGGTAGAGAAGGCCTGCGAGCAGGCACGGGAACAGGGGCGGCTGCCATACACGGAACTGCCGTCTTTTGTCGTGGAGGTCCCGAGGGAGAAGGCCCACGGCGATTTCGCGGTGAACGTGGCAATGCTACTGGCCCGGCAGGCGCGAATGGCCCCAGCACGAATCGCGGAGCTGATCGCGGGCTATCTCCCGTGTGGAGACCAGCTCGTGAAGAGGGTGGAGATAGCCGGTGGGGGCTTCATCAACTTCTTCCTGGAGGATGACTGGTTGTACCTGGTGCCACAGGCAGTGTGGGATGCTGGCGACAAGTGGGGAACTGCTCCCGCGCGAGGCAAGCGCGTGCAGGTGGAATTCGTCAGTGCCAATCCAACCGGGGACCTTCACATGGGCAATGCACGGGGCGGGGCCATCGGGGACAGTCTGGCAAACATCCTGGCTGCGGCGGGGTACGAGGTGCAACGGGAGTACTACGTGAATGATGCAGGCAACCAGATGGAGTTGTTTGCCGCGTCGCTGGAGGCGCGCTACCTGCAAGAATGGGGCTTGGCAGCCGAAGTTCCCGAAGGGGGGTACGCGGGGCAGGATGTCCTGGAGACGGTGCGGAGATTTATTGCCGCGCATGGCGACAGGTTGCTCGCCGAGTCCCCTGCCACCCGCCGGCAACGGCTGGCCAGCTACGCGCTAGCGGAGAAGCTGGAATACATTCGTGCCACCCTAGAAGAATTTGGCATTCGTTACGACAGGTGGTTCAGCGAGCAAAGCCTATACGACTCGGGGAAGGTAGACGAGGTAGTGGCACTTCTCAAACAGCGAGGGGCCCTCTACCAGAGGGACGGAGCTTGGTGGTTCAGGGCGGAAGGCCTGGGACAGGAAAAGGACGAGGTGGTCATCCGCAGCAATGGAATCCCCACCTACTTCGCTGCCGACATCGCATACCATGTCGACAAATTCGAGCGGGGATTCGATCTGGTCATCGACGTGTGGGGAGCGGACCACCATGGGCACGTGGCGCGAATGAAGGCCGCCATGGCGGTCCTGGGAATAGATCCCGAGAGGCTTCAGGTCATTCTGATGCAGCTGGTCAGGCTCTATCGGGGCGGCGAGATAGTCCGCATGTCTAAGCGCACGGGGACGCTGGTAACGCTCAATGAATTGATAGAAGAAGTTGGCAAGGATGCAGCCAGATTCTCTTTCGTGATGCGCAGCCCCGACAGCCACCTCGACTTCGACCTTGAACTGGCCAAGCAGCAGAGCATGGAGAACCCGGTGTTCTACGCCCAGTATGCCCATGCGCGGGTGTGCAGCATCATGGCTCAGGCCCGCATGGCCGGGGTAAGGCTGCAACCGCCGGACGAGGTCGATGTCAGGCAACTGTCAGAGCCGGCAGAAAAGGAATTGCTGCGCAAGATCGCTGACTACCCCAACGAGGTGGTGCAGGCGGCGGAGTCCATGAGTCCCCACCGCATATCGAGGTACGTTCTCGATATTGCAGGCATGTTCCACAGTTACTATAATCATTACCGCGTCTTGCAGGCTGAACCGGCGGTGCGGGCAGCACGCTTGCTGCTGGTGGAGACGTTTCGCAGGACGTTGAAGCATGCTCTGGGATTGCTGGGGGTCAGCGCACCAGAGAAGATGTAGGGGGGATCGCTGTGACGGTGAAGCGCAACGAAGCAGATGTGGCGTGTGAGATAATCAGTGAGAAGCAGGGGCCGGTCTTCTATCGGGAACTGCTGGAGGAGATACTGTCCAGAATGGGACGGGAGATCAATCCTCGGAATATGGCGGCGGTCTACACGCAACTGAACCTGGACAACCGCATGATGCATGTTGGGGACGGCTACTGGACCGTAAGAGTGCGGTGAGGGGAGCAAGTCAATGAAGATTTTCTGGTACGGACACGCCTGCTTCTTGCTCCAGTCGGAAGGGTGTCGGTTGGTCACTGACCCATTCGGCCCCGAAGTGGGCTATCCTATGCCCGGGCTGTCTGCGGACATCGTGACCGTGAGTCACGAGCACTATGACCACAACGCCGTGAAGGCTGTGCGCGGGAAGCCCACGGTTATCAGAGGTGCGGGAAGCCACGAAGCGGCCGGCGTTCGGGTAACCGGGATACCGACCTATCATGACCGGAGCCACGGGAAGGAACGCGGTACGAACACGGTTTTCATCATCGAGATGGAAGGAATCCGGATAGTCCACCTGGGGGATCTCGGGCATGTGCTGTCCTTTGAGCAGGTGGAGGGTATCGGTGCCGTTGATGTGCTCCTGGTGCCGGTCGGGGGCAGATTCACCATCGACGCTGAAGAGGCGGCGGCTACCGTGAGCCAGCTGCGGCCGCGCATCACCATTCCCATGCACTTCCAGACCCCGCATCTCTCGTTCGAGTTAGCCCCGGTGGAGGGCTTCCTGCGTCGATTTGAGCGGGTGACCAAGGTCCCCTACCTGGAGATCGATGCGGATAAACTCGACGAGGAACAGCGAGTGGTCGTGCTCGACTACCTGCACCCAGCACGGTGAGTCGGATAAGTCCACGCGAAGAGCAGGCAGGGGCGGCTGGGCACAGGCGCATGCGTAGCCTGCCGCCCTGCGCACGACGGTGACCTTTGAGGAGGATGGCGGAAAGAAAGAGGAGGAACCTTACGTGACCAAGTTCGTGTTCGTAACCGGGGGAGTTGTCTCCTCGCTGGGCAAAGGCATCACCGCTGCCTCGCTGGGACGTCTGTTGAAGAGCAGAGGGCTCAAGGTCTCGCTGCAGAAGTTTGATCCCTACATAAACGTGGACCCGGGCACGATGAGCCCTTATCAGCACGGGGAGGTGTTCGTCACAGAAGACGGCGCAGAAACCGACCTGGACGTGGGACACTACGAGCGGTTCGTCGACGAGAATCTGAGCCGCAGCGCCAACGTCACCACCGGTCAGATATACGAGGCAGTCATCAATAAGGAGAGGCGTGGGGACTACCTGGGACAGACGGTCCAGGTAATCCCTCACATCACCAATGAGATAAAGGAACGCATCCTGCAGGTGGCACGAGAGTCACGTCCCGATGTGGTCATCACTGAAATCGGGGGGACCGTAGGGGATATCGAATCACTGCCCTTCCTGGAAGCTATCCGGCAACTCAAGGTCGACGTGGGCAAAGGCAACGTGCTGTACGTTCACGTCACGCTCGTGCCGTACATCAAAGCGGCCGGCGAATTGAAGACCAAACCCAGTCAGCACAGTGTGAAAGAACTTCGCAGCATCGGCATCCAGCCCGACATCCTGGTCTGTCGAACGGAAAAGGCGCTGTCGCGAGATATCAAGAACAAGCTCGCGCTCTTCTGTGACGTGGCTCCGGAGGCGGTAATTGAGGCCCTGGATGCCGACACCATCTATGAGGTTCCCCTGCGCTATCGGGACGAGGGGCTGGATCAGATCGTGGTGGAGAAGCTTGGACTGTCGTGCCCGACTGCCGACATGGAGGAGTGGGCGACGATGGTTCAGAACATCAAGAACCCTAGAGGGGAAGTCATCGTCGCCCTGGTCGGGAAATACGTCGAGCTGCGCGACGCCTACCTGAGCCTTATCGAAGCGCTCTGTCACGCGGGCACCCACAACCGGGTGCGGGTTACCATACGCTGGGTGTACGCCGAACGCATTGAGGAAGCAGGGACGCAGGACCTGCACGGAGTCGATGCGGTCCTGGTGCCCGGCGGTTTCGGCGAACGGGGGGTGGAAGGGAAGATACGCGCCATCCAGTTCGCACGCGAGAACAGCATTCCCTTGCTCGGCATCTGCCTGGGCATGCAGTGCGCGGTGATAGAGTTCGCCCGCAACGTC
>JARYMO010000281.1 GCA_029907055.1 Syntrophomonadaceae bacterium
GAGCGGACCGAGGGCTTCGATGAGCTTCCGGAGCTGCTGGCCGCGTACACGCCGCTCAAGTTCTCGCTGCTGGCGGTGACCGTCGACCTGGGGTGGGGGGACGACCTGGATCCCCTGCGCCAGCACTGCGAGACGCTGGGGGTGCCGATGGTGGTAGAACCCACCGGGATCGGCCCGCTGGTGTTCGAGCAGCGGGGAGAGGCCAACCCCTGCGCCCTCTGCTCTCACCTCCGCCGCGGAGCCCTGGCGCGGGTGGCTTCGTCCCACGGCTGCAACAAGGTCGCCCTGGGCCACCACCTGGACGATGCGGTGGTCACCCTCCTGATGTCCATGGCCATGGAGGGGCGCTTCCGCTGCTTCCGGCCCAGCACCCCCCTCAGCCGCTCCCACCTGACCGTCATCCGTCCGCTGGTGTACGTGGAGGAAGAACTGCTGGCGCAGCTGGGCCAGCACCTGGCTTTCCCCGTCATCACCTCGCGCTGTCCCGCTGCCGGCGACGGACCGCGCAGGCGCATCCAGGCCTGGGTGCAGGAGCTGGAGCGCCAGTTCCCCGGCAGCCGACAGCGCATGCTCCACGCCCTGGAGAACGCTGACCCGCACAGCTTCTGGCGCCCTCCCTGGCCGCCTTCCCGTTGATGCCTCCCCTGCCTGGCCATTCCCCCTCCGAACGCTTGTTTCCCCCCGGCGGGTGGTGCTATACTGGAGAAAACGCGGGGAGGAGGGCGTTCATGGACACTGAGGCTGCCCTGACGCCGCGACAGCGTCAGATCCTGGCGTACATCAAGGAGGAAATCCGCAGCAAGGGCTACCCGCCTTCGGTGCGGGAGATCGGCAAGGCGGTGGGGCTGCGCTCCAGCTCCACCGTGCACGGGCACCTCGAACAACTGGCCCAGAAGGGCTTGCTGCGCCGGGACCCGGCCAAGCCGCGGGCCATGGAAGTCGTGGGCAGCGGCCCGCGCGAGGACGGCAGGGTGGCCGAACTGCCCATCATTGGCCGCGTGGCCGCCGGAAGCCCCATCCTGGCCCAGGAGAACTGGGAGGGCACCCTGTCGCTGCCGGTCGAGCTGGTGGGCAGCGGGGAGCACTTCCTGCTGCAGGTGCGCGGTGACAGCATGGTGGGAGCAGGCATCCTGGACGGCGACGTGGTCATCGTGCGCGCGCAGCCCACCGCGGAGAACGGCGAGATCGTGGTGGCCCTGCTGGGCGGCGAGGCCACCGTCAAGCGGCTTTACCGGCGCGACGGCCACGTGGAACTGCGTCCCGAAAACCCGGCCATGGCGCCCATCATCACCCCTGCCGTTGACGTGGTCGGCAAGGTAGTCGGTCTCATCCGCCGCCTCTGAAACAAGGGGACGCTCTTTTCGTTTCACGGTTCTGCCGGCCAGCAGGGGACGCTCCTTGTCGCTGCCTTCCCGCACCGCACCCCATCGCGGGGGAGAAGACGCGCGGTCTGCCCCACTCCTCGGCGCCTGCTGCCGGGTGGCGCGCACGGGTGGGAACGCGGCGGGACGGCCGGGCCCGGTCAAGGTGCCGGCCCTGCGGGAGCGGCTTACCCTCCCGCGGCGATGAAAACGCGGCAATACTGACAGAGGAAGGGGCCTCGCCAACGCGAGGCCCCTTGCGCATTTTTCCGGGTTCCCTTGCCTGTTGCGTTGAATGGCTAGAAACGGGTAAGGTACTCGTCGACTTCCCACTGGTGGACGCGGGCCCGGTAACTCTCCCACTCCGCCCGCTTGGCCGACATGAAGCGGCTGTACACGTGCGGTCCCAGCGCCTCCTGCACCACCCGGTCCCTGCTCAGTTCCACCAGCGCTTCCCGCAGCGTGCCGGGCAGGCTCTCGATGCCGGCGGCCTCCCGCGCGTCCAGGTCCATGTCGTAGATGTTCTCGTAGACCGGGTCCGGCGGCTCCATCCCCTCGGTGACCCCGCGCAGGCCAGCCGCCAGGATAACCGCCAGCGTCAGGTAGGGGTTGGCGGACGGGTCGGGGCTGCGCAGCTCCATGCGCGTGCCGATACCGCGCCGGGCAGGGATACGGATGAGCGGGCTGCGGTTGCGCGGTGACCAGGCGATGTACACCGGCGCCTCGTAGCCGGGCACCAGCCGCTTGTAGGAGTTGACAGTGGGATTGGCGATGGCAGTCAGCGCCTTGGCGTGGTGAAGCACCCCGGCGATGAAGCTGCGGGCGGTCTGGCTCAGCTGGTGGGGGGCCGCCGGGTCGAAGAAGGCG
>JARYMO010000282.1 GCA_029907055.1 Syntrophomonadaceae bacterium
GGGGCCAGAAGTCGAACTGGACTACTACAATTTCGAGGCCCTCAACGTCCCTGCGGACCACCCGGCACGCGACATGCAGGACTCCTTCTACCTGGGCGGCGACGTGCTGCTGCGCACCCACACCTCGCCGGTGCAGGTGCGGACCATGGAGCGTTTGCGGCCGCAGCTGCCGGTGCGCATCGTGGCGCCGGGACGGGTGTACCGGCGCGACGACGATGCCACCCACTCGCCCATGTTCCACCAGGTGGAGGGATTGCTGGTCGACCGCCAGGTGACCTTCGCGGACCTCAAGGGGACGCTGATGAGCTTCGTGCGCCAGGTGTTCGGGCAACAGGTGCGGGCGCGCTTCCGCCCCAGCTTCTTCCCCTTCACCGAGCCCAGCGCGGAGATGGACATCTCCTGCGTGATGTGCGGGGGCGGGGGTTGCCGGGTGTGTTCCCACACCGGATGGCTGGAGATCCTGGGTGCGGGCATGGTGCACCCGCGGGTGCTGTCCATGTCGGGCTACGACCCCCGGCAGGTGTCGGGGTTCGCCTTCGGCATGGGCATCGAGCGCATCGCCATGCTTAAGTACGGGGTCAATGACCTGCGCCTGTTCTTCGATAACGATGCGCGCTTCCTGGCGCAGTTCTGACGGAGGAGGAGTGGACGTGAGAGCACCAGTCGAATGGCTGCGGGAATACGTCGATGTGCCGGATGACCTGCCCGCCCTGGCCCACACCCTCACCATGGCCGGCCTGGCCGTGGAGGGGGTGGAAGAGGTCGAGGGGGAGGCGGTACTGGTCTTCGAGCTCACCCCCAACCGCGGTGACTGCCACGGCATCGTCAACCTGGCCCGGGAGATCGCGGCCATTACCGGGGCGGCCCTGCGCCTGCCACCTGCGCCGCCCCAGGCCGACGCCGGCAGCGTGCGGCAGCACGTGGAGGTAGACATTCACGCCCCTTCGCTGTGCGGGCGCTACGCGGCGCGGATCATCGAGGACGTCAAGGTCGGGCCTTCCCCTCGCTGGCTGCAGTCGAGGCTGCTGCAGTGCGGGGTACGCCCCATCAACAACGTGGTGGACGTGACCAACTACGTGATGCTGGAAACCAACCAGCCGTTGCATGCCTTCGACCATGCCCGGCTGGCGGAACGCCGCATCGTGGTCAGGCGGGCCGAGCGGGGGGAACGCATCGTGACCCTCGACGGGGTGGAACGCGTGCTGGACGAAGAGATGCTGGTCATCGCCGACGCCCTGCGGCCGGTAGCGGTGGCCGGGGTGATGGGGGGGCTGGACAGCGAGGTGAGTGACTCGACGCGCACCGTGCTGCTGGAGTCAGCCTATTTCTCGGCTTCCAGCGTGCGGCGCACCTCGCGGCGACTGGGGCTGCGCACCGAGGCCTCCATCCGCTTCGAAAAGGGTACGGACCCGGATGGCGTGCTGTGGGCGGCGCAGCGGGCGGTGGACCTGATGGAACGCATCGGTGCGGGGAGAGCGGTGCCCGGGGTGTGTGACGTGTACCCGGGCAGGAGCGCCCCCCGCATCGTGGAAGTGCGCCCGGCGCGGGTGAACGCGCTGCTGGGCACCGACCTGGGGGCTGACCAGATGCAGGGGTACCTGCAGGCCCTGCAGATGGAGGTGCGCCGGGCCGGCGACGCCCTGATGGTGACGGCTCCCAGCTACCGGCCGGACCTGGCTGAGGAGGCCGACATGGTGGAAGAGATCGCCCGCCTGCACGGGTACGACCGCATCAGCCCCACCGTGCCCACTGGTCCCATGGCTACCGAAGGGCACAATCCCTGGCTGGAGTTCCGGCGCTCGGTACGCCAGGTACTGGCGGGGGCGATGAACGAGGTCGTCACCTACAGCTTCATCAACCCGCGCTGGCTGGAGCTGCTGGGACTGCCCGAAGGGTCCCCGCTCCGCCAACCCCTGCGGCTGGCCAACCCCCTCTCCGAGGAACAGTCGGTGATGCGCACCACCATCCTCCCCGGCGTGCTGGAGGTGGTGGCCCGCAACCTGGCCCGTCGCAACGAGAACCAGGCCATTTTCGAGGTGGGAGCGGTGTTCATGCCCTCGGCGCAGCCCCTGCCGCTGGAACGCCAGTGGGTGTGCGCGGTGACCGCGGGCCGCACCGCCGTGAACTGGGGGGCTCCGGCCCTGGAGATGGATTTCTACTACCTGAAGGGCATTGCTGAGCACCTGCTGGACCGCACCGGCATCCAGGGCTGCCGGTTCCAGG
>JARYMO010000283.1 GCA_029907055.1 Syntrophomonadaceae bacterium
GCCGCAGAAGGCGATGTGCGAAGGGTCCTTGCCTTCGGACAGCAGCCAGCGGTAGACGGCCAAGGCGTCTTCCAGCGCAGCCGGGAATCGATGCTCCGGTGCCAGACGATACTCGAAGAGCAAGGCAGGGATGGCGCTGCCGCCGGCGAACTTGGCGACAATGGCGCGGTGGGCGGGAATGGAACCGGACACGTAGCCCCCGCCGTGGAAGTACAGCAGGGCCCGATCCCGGACCGCTGCCGCCGGCGAAACCCATTCCGCCCGGATCCCCCCGCAGTCCACCGGGTTGCTCTCGATCCCGACCGGTAGACGCCCGAACCGGCCAGCACCGCGTTCCACCTCCTGCCGGAAACGCTCGATTGCGGCGAAGGTGCTCCAATCGCTGTCGGTCCGGCGGAACGGCGGACGCAAGAGGTGGCGGTGTGTCATGGCGCACACCACCAGGCGGGCTCGCAGGCTGAGCATGACGGTTCTCCCTCCCTTATCACCCTGCCCTGCTGCCTCCGGCAGAGGGCTCGGGTACGGCGCGAAGTCAGCGGGTGACGGGCGGTCCTGTTCGTTCAGTCACTTCCCGCCGGGTCGGGGCGGGTCGCGCGCAGGAACAGGTCGGCACTGCGGCTGATGGAGGCAGCGGCATCGAATTCACCGGGTGCCAGGTAGAAAGGCTTGGCAGCCTCGACAAAGACGAATTCGAACAGGTCGCACAGCAGCTCGTCTGGCAGGTCGGTGCGGACCTCGCCGCCTCGCTGTCCCAGCCGGATGATCTCGGCGGCCAGCAGGCGCAGGCCACTGCCGGTGCTCTCTTGCGGGCGCAGAGACACCACGGTGCGGATGCGGGAGGCCAGGTACTTCTCGAACAGGTCCGGCTGTGACCGGACCCCTTCCATCAGCTCCCCCAGCACCAGGACCAGGCGGGCGCGAGTATCGGGCAGGTTGTGCAGGCGGTCAAGGCGCAACTGGTGCCGGTCGCGAAAACGCTGCTGCACCAGGCTCTCGATAATGGCCTCCTTGGCAGGGAAGTGGCTGTACAAGGTGCCCTTGGCGACGTCAGCCTCGGCGGCAATCTGCTCCATGGTGGTGGAGTCGATGCCCTGGAGGCTGAACAGGTGACCGGCAGCCGTCACGATCCGGCGCCGGGTCTCCTCCCTGCGCCTCTCAGTGCGCGAACCCTGTTGACGCGGTACTGGTACCACGGGGTCACCTCCCAGGCAATGAAGAAGTGAACGACGACCAAAAATATACGTAGTTCAATGATGTCCTTGGTACATTATCATCCGTTTGCGGGGTGGTGTCAAGCGGGGAAAGCGGCCGGGGGAGTCGGTGCGTTCCCGGCTCGTGGCGCGGCCAGGGGCGCATTGTTGACAGGGCCGGCGGGGAAGGGTAGACTGTATACAATATCCCGCAAAGACGATGACAGGGATCAGTAGGCGCGGACGCGGGGACAGAGAGCCGCCGGAGGGTGCGAGGCGGCCGATGCCAAGCGCTGAACTCCCCCTCGAGTTGCCGACCGAAATCGCCGCGAGAGTAGGCTCGGACGGAGGCTCCCACCGTTACCAGGGAGGGGATATCGGATCCTGGTGATCCCGCATCCTGCCGAGCGGGCGGCCTGAGGCCGCCAATGTGAGTGGTACCGCGGAGGGTGACCCTTCGTCTCACCTATGGTGAGCGAAGGGTCTTTCTGCGTTCAAGGAGGTGGTGGGAATGGAAACGGACCTTGGCGACCTGTGCAGCATCACGACCGCGTTACACGAACACCACAGCGGAGGAGGAATTCGAACATGATGCGACCGCTCAAGATATTCGACACCACCCTGCGCGACGGGGAACAATCGCTGGGCATCACCCTCAACGTGCGGGAGAAGCTGGAGATAGGCCACCAGCTGGTGAGGCTGGGGGTGGATGTCATCGAGGCCGGCTTCCCGGCTTCCTCGCCCGGCGATTTCGAATCGGTGCGCGCCATCGCCAGGGAGGTGCGGGGGGTCACCGTCTGCGGGCTGACCAGGGCGGTGGCGGAGGACATCGACATCTGCGCCGAGGCCCTGCGGGAAGCGGAGAGCCCGCGCATCCACACCGGCATCGGCGTGTCACCCGTGCACATGGCCAAGAAACTGGGCATGACACCCCAGCAGGTGCTGGAGGCGGCCGTGGCGGCGGTGAAGCACGCCCGCCGCTACGTGGAGGACGTCGAGTTCTACGCCGAAGACGCCTTCCG
>JARYMO010000284.1 GCA_029907055.1 Syntrophomonadaceae bacterium
GGAGCAGCTGGGGGTGCAGAGCGAGCGGGGCATGGCAGCGCCCCTGGCCGGCATCCTGCTGTTCGTGCTCATCACCACCTACCTCTTCATCGAGTACCTGCGCCGCTACCACCACGGCGTGCTGGCTGACAACCGCTTCATGCTGTTGCTGGGGCTGGCGGCGGTGCTGGTGGCGGTGCTGGCCAAGGTGGTCACCATGATCAGCATCGGCGAGCGCCCGGAGATCAATGCCCTGTCCGGCTACCTGATCCCGGCGGCGGTCGGGCCCATGCTGGTGGCGGTGCTGGTGGAGCCGCGCATCGGCTACCTGATGGCCGGGGTGCTGGCCTTCTACGTGGGGCTGTTGACGCAGGGCAACCAGCTGGCCTTTGCCCTGACCGCCTTTGTCGGCGGCAGCGTAGGGGTCTTCCGCATGTCCCAGCTCAGCCAGACCTCCGACCTGGCCCGCTCCGGCCTGCACGTGGCCCTGGGCAACGCTGCCACGGTGGTGGCGACGGGGCTGCTGGCCGGCACCATGGACGCTCAACAGCTGGGGGTCGGCTCCCTGCTGGGGGTGCTGAACGGGTTCCTGTCCACCGTGCTGGTCATCGGCCTGCTGCCCTACCTGGAGTCGGCCTTCTCCATCACCAGCATGATCAAGCTGCTCGAACTGTCCAACCCCAACCAGGAGCTGCTGCGCAGGCTGCTGGTGGAGGCGCCGGGCACCTACCACCACAGCATCCTGGTGGGCAACCTGGCCGAGGCGGCGGCCCAGGCGGTGGGAGCACAGCCCTTGCTGGTGCGTGTGGGGGCCTACTACCACGACATCGGCAAGCTGAAACGCCCCTACTTCTTCGTGGAGAACCAGATGAGCTTCGAGAACCCGCATGACAAGATCGCGCCCAGCCTGAGCGCCCTCATCATCACCTCTCACATCAAGGACGGGGTGGAAATGGCGCACCAGGCGCGCCTGCCGCGGGTCATCGTGGATTTTATCGAACAGCACCACGGCACCAGCCTGGTGAAGTACTTCTACAGCCGGGCGCTGGAGGAAGACGCCGAGCGGCGGGTGAGCGAGGAGAGTTTCCGCTACGAGGGCCCCAAGCCGCAGAGCAAGGAAGCGGCCATCGTGATGCTGGCGGACGCGGTGGAGGCGGCCGTGCGTTCGCTGGCTGAGCCCACCCCGAACAAGGTGGAGGCAATGGTGCGCAGCATCATCCGCGACAAGCTCAATGACCGCCAGCTGGAGGAATGCGAGCTCACCTTCCGCGACCTCGACGTCATCGCGGAGTCATTCCTCAAGACGTTGGGCGGCATCTACCACACGCGCGTGGAGTACCCGGAGAACCTGGCACGGGAATTCGAGGACAGGAGAAGGAAACGTGGAAACAGCAGTGCTCAATCAGCAGAGTAAGGTGGAATGGACTCCGGCCCTGGAGGCAATACTGCGGCGGGTAGCCGACGCGGTGGCTGCCGAGTTCGGCCTGGGCCCCCAGGTGGAGGTCAGCATCGTGGTAGTGGATGACCAGGGTATCCGGGAGCTCAACGCCCGCTACCGCGGCATAGATGCCCCCACCGACGTGCTCTCCTTCTCCATGCGCGAGGAGGGGGAGGCGGAGCCGGCGTTCGAGGAACCGGCCGACGAGCAGCTGCTGGGTGATGTCATCATCTCGCTGGAGACGGCTGAGCGGCAGGCACGAGAATTCGGACACGGGCTGGAACGGGAGGTGGGGTTCCTGGCTGCGCACGGGCTCCTGCACCTGTTGGGGTGTCAGCACGACGACGAGGCCGAACGCTCGCGCATGCGCGACCTGGAGGAGCGCGTGCTGGCCGCGGCCGGCCTGGGGCGGTAGCCATGCGCGCGCGCACCTTGCCGGAGAGTTTCGCCCACGCCTTGCGTGGCATCGGGTACGTGCTGGCCACCCAGCGCAACATGAGGGTCCACACCCTGGCGGCGCTGGCAGCGCTCCTGCTGGCCGCCCGGCTGCAGGTGGCCCGCTGGGAGTGGGCGGCCATCATCTTTGCCATTGCCCTGGTGCTGGCCAGCGAGGCCATGAACACCGCGGTGGAGAAGACGGTGGACCTCGCCACCGACGAGTTCCATCCCCTGGCGCGGGCGGCCAAGAACTGCGCCGCCGGTGCGGTCCTGTTGGCGGCGGCGGCCGCGTTGGGAATCGGGTGGGTGGTCTTTGGCCAGCGATTGCTG
>JARYMO010000285.1 GCA_029907055.1 Syntrophomonadaceae bacterium
CGCAACGAGGCAGGGCGGAGCTGCCCGGAGGCAGCCAGGTCGGCCAGCAGGTGCTCCACCGCCATCTTGCTGCGCCCGTAGGGGTTGATGGGCGCCAGGGGGGCCTCCTCGGCGACAGGGATGGCCTGCGGGATGCCGTACACCGCCGCCGTGGAGGAAAAGATGAAGCGGTCCGTCCCGCAGGACGCCAGCGCCTGCAGCAGGCTGATGGTGCCGCCCACGTTGTTGTCGTAGTAGAGCAGGGGCTCGCGCACCGACTCCGGCACCACGATCTTGGCGGCGAAGTGCATGGTGAGGTCGGGGGCGAAGCGCCGCACCGTGTCCTCCACCCGCGCGCGGTCGCGCACGTCGCCCACCACCAGCTCCGCCCAGCGCTCCACCAGCCTGGTGCCGGTGCTGAGATTGTCGTAGACCAATACCGTGTGCCCGGCGCAGGCCGCCTGGCAAGCCACCTGGCTGCCGATGTGCCCCGCCCCGCCGGTGAGCAAGAATCTCGCCACTGCACCTTCCCCCTCCCGGACGCGCGGCCGGCCCCTCGCGGGCGCCGACCTCCTCGCTTGCCTCATGATACCACCGCTCCCCGCGGCCGCCAACCCCAGCCGCGGGTGGGTCGCCGTGCGAGCGGGCCCCCGGCTCCAGGGGGCGGCGGTGCGAGAGGCATCCGCCCAGCCGGCCCTCGACGGGTCCCCCCGCCGGCGTGCTATACTAGTATTAGATACGCCACGCACGCAGCTGCATTCCCACCATCCTGCCGCATCCGCGCATGCCGCATGGTATCCCTGTTCTCCGGGGCTTCTCGCCCGCACCGCACGTTGCGCCAGTCGCCGGCAGCCGTTGCTGCAGTTGCGAGAAACCCTCCGTTGCCCACCCGTGGGGCGATGGCAACGCGTCCGCACCCTTCGAATCAGGCTCCGCACCAGCAGTCATGCACCCGCACTCGCGCCCTTCCCTTTGTCCGGTGCCCTGAACCATACGGCAGTCCGCGTCTGGGCGAAATGATCCTCGGTCGCGCAGCGCCTGGCGCCGGTGCACGACGGGAGGTGGTGTGTTCCCCGGCGGGCGAAGGAGCCGCGCCCGGGACCTCGATGCCATGGAGTGAGAAACCGCCAGCGAGAGCAACGCGTGCTGGCGGACGAGAGGGAACGAAGGAGGGGATTTCGCCGTGACAAGACTCAAGAAGGGGAAACCCTGGCTGTACTGGCTGCTGGTGCTGTGCGTGGCAGCCCTGGTGGCCACCCCGGTGCTGGGCGCGGAAGAAGATGAACCCGGCCCGCCGGAAGACGATGCTGTCCTGCAGGCGGCCGCCGAGGCGGAGGCCTCTGCCGAATCCTTCTGGCAACTGGATTTTGACGTGTGTATCCAGAAGTTCTACGACCGCAACGCCAACGGCGAGTGGGACGCGGGCGAGCCTTTCCTGACCAAGGACGACGGATGGGAAAAGGGCTGGGCGGTGAAGATCACCAATAATCGGACCGGATGGTACAAGTACGTCAAGACCGGCTACTCGCTGCAGTTCGGGTGGCCCTGGTGGCAGCGCTCCTACACCGTCACCGAGATGATGCCGGCCGCCTGCGGGGGCTGCCAGTGGGTGGCCTCCACCGACACCTCGGCGGTGGTGACCCTCATGTGCCACCCCGAGCACCTACGCTTCGGCAACTACTGCCTGTGCGACCCCTGCGGCAGGACGCCCGGATTCTGGCAGAACAAGAACGGCGAGGCCGAGTTCAAGAAGATTGGCGGCCTGGCCATCGTGAACGCCCTGCCCCTGGTGGACGGGAGTGGGACGGTGGTCACGCCCTTCGCGGACTACGCCGCCTTCAGGGCCTGGCTGCGGGCTTCGAATGCCGGTGACAACATGGCCTACAAGCTGAGCGCGCACCTGGCCGCGATGGCCCTCAACGTGGCCGCCGGCTTCGTCAAGAACCCGGGTGACGTCGGCGTGGTGGTGCACGGCGAGTGGACCTCCATCACCGACCTGCTGGCGGCGGCAGCCGATCTGCTGGCGGACAACCCCCTGACCGAGCCGGGAGATCCCGACCGGGCCCACCAGGGCTGCGTGAAGGACCTGCTGGACGGCCTGAACAGCAACTGCACCAAGGTCATCCCCTACGACCCCTGCTGCTACACGTTCGATGGCCTGTGCTTCGGCAAGTGGTTCCCGCCGGCGGCCTAGCCC
>JARYMO010000286.1 GCA_029907055.1 Syntrophomonadaceae bacterium
GGCCGGGCTGGAGCTCAGCTCGTGCGCGGCGGTGCGCAGACGGCTGGAGCAGCCGGCGCAGGGCGATACCACCGTCCCCAGCCCCATCTTGGCGACCTGCGCCAGGTTGCGCGCCCCCAGCGCCACGGCCAGCAGGTGATTGAGGCTGTGGGCAGCGGTGGCGCCACAGCAGTTCCAGTCGTCCACCTCCGCCAGCTCGATGCCCAGCCGCCCGCATACCAGGCGGGTGGAGCGGTCATATTCGCGCGCCATGGCGTGCAGTGAACACCCCGGGAAGTACGCCACCCGCATGCTCAATCCCTCCCCGGCCCGGTGCGGGCTATCATGCGGCGCAGCAGCCGCACCGCCCTCACCCGCGGCACGAACGGGTTCAGCTTGCCCTTGAAGGCCATGCGCCGTCCCAGGCCGGCATCCTTCAGGTACTGGCGGCTGCGCAGGTTGAAGCGCACGGCCAGCGAGAGCTCTGACACCCGCCCGCGGGCCGCAATCTCCCCCAGCATCAGCTCGTGGAAGAGCCTGACCTGCGGGCGCGGCGGCGCCACGTTGCGCCGCCATGCCTGTTCACGCGCCCAGTCATACAGGCGCGGGATGTCGATGGCCGAGGGACAGCGGTCGGCGCACAGGTGACAGGCGACGCACACCCACAGCGCGTCGCAGCCCAGCAGAGCATCCTCCTGCCCCAGCTTGACGAGCTGGATGACCTGGCGCGGGGTGTAGTCCATCAGGTGCCCGGTGGAGCAGCCACCCGAGCACTTGCCGCACTCCAGGCAGCGCGAGATGTCCACCCCGCAGCCCTGGAAGACGCGCCGGGCAAAACCCTCCTCGACCTCACCGATGCGAAGGACCATCGCCGCCCTCCTTTTCGTTCAGGTCAGCGCTGTGCGCGGGAAGCAAAGCGCGCCACCACTTCTGCAGCGGCAGCCGCCCCCTGCTCCTGGACCTGCTGCAGGTCGGCCGGGAAGCCGCAGCCGCCGGCAAAGAACACTCCCTCCCCCGCCACCACCGGCTGGCCCGGCTCGGACTGCAGGAAGCCGTATTCGTCGGTGCGTACCTCCAGCATTGCGCACAGGCGGCGCGTCTCGGGCCGGGGAACGGCTGCCCCGGCCAGCACCACCATGTCCACCTCCGCCTCGATGGGCGTTCCAATGAGGGTGTCTTCGGCCCTGATCTGCAAGCGCGGCCCTTCCGGCAGCACCTTGGCCGGGCGCCCCCGTATGTACCTGACTCCCTTGTCCTCGATGGCGTCGCGCACGAACTCCTCGCACCCCTTGCCGGCGGCGCGCACGTCCATGTAGAAGACAAAGGCCTTGCCGGACGGGAACAGCTCCTTGAACATGGCCGCCTGCTTGGCAGTGTACAGGCAGCAGATCTTGGAGCAGAAGGGATGCCCCTTGGCCCGGTCCCGTGACCCCACGCACTTGAAGAAGGCCACCGCCGCAGGCGCCTCGGCGAGGCCTTGCCCTGCCGCCCAGCGCGCCAGCAGGGACTCAAATTCCAGCGAGTTCACCACCCCGGGGTAGAAGCCATGCCCGTACTCCCCGTAGCGGCTCACGTCAAAGTAGTCGAAGCCAGTGGCCAGCACCAGCGCGCCGGCGTCTACGCTGACCGCAGGCGCATCTCCGCGCTCGATGCGGGCCACGAACGCGGGGCCCTGGCGCTGGATGGTGGAGACCTGGCTGCCGGTCATCACGCTCACCGTCGGCAGCCGTTGCAGCTGGGCGAGCGTCGCCTGCAGCAGGGCCCCCGGGTCTACCCGGGAGGGAAACAGGCGGGCCAGGCCGCGCAGGTAGCCGCCCAGCTCCTGTTCCCGTTCCACCAGCACCGCGCGGTGCCCACAGACTCCAATCTTGATGGCGGCCTCGATGCCGGCCGGGCCTCCCCCCACCACCAGGGCAGTCTGGGCAGTGCCTTCCATGCGCTATCCCTCCTCTTCCGGCAGCACCTTGCGCAGCACCGGGGCCAGCGAGTCGAAGCTCAGGGACTGCTCGGGCGGGGCGTCGAACAGGCGCTCGATCCAGGTCGCGAAGAGCGCATTGGCAGCCAGGTCCCAGTCGCCGGTGCCGCGGTCGCCCGCCCCGCCCCCGACCTTGACCTCGGCGCAGGCGGCGACCCGGCCGCCCCGGGTCGCCTCGATCCGGTAGGTGCCTGACCTGGGACGGAAC
>JARYMO010000287.1 GCA_029907055.1 Syntrophomonadaceae bacterium
CCGGCTCGCCGGTCAGCGCCGACTCCAGCGCGCGGATGAAGCCCAGCGACTGGTTGATAAGATCTTCGTTTTCCCGGTTCAAAAGCTTGAGGGCCTCCACCGCCTGCCGCAGCGCCTGCAGGCGGGCACCCAGCTCTTCCGCCCGGGCCAGGCCCGCCGCCCGCGCCGCCTCCAGCAGGCGCGCCGCCACCAGGTCCTGGGGGCGTATTCCGAGCGTGGCCGCCAGCGCCTTGTGCACGGCACCCCGGCGCTGCTCGCTCTCTTCCAGTTCCACCAGCAGGCGCGCCTCGCGGGCCAGCAGCCCCTCCAGCTCGCGCACCCGCCCCAGCACCACGTGCTCGCGCTTCTCTTCCGCCAGCGCCTTCAGGCGCGCCAGCACCGCCAACTGCTCCTCCAGGGCAGCGAGGTATTCGTCCAGGTGTTGAGCCCGCACGGCTGTCCCCCCTCTTCTCTTCCCTGTATCGAAAACAAAGGGGGACTGCTGCAGTCCCCCTCGAGGTCGGGCGATGAAATTGTCCGGTGTTGGCTACACCATCTTGTCCACCAGGTTGCGGAAGAGGATCTTCTCCGCCACCTCGGCGTCGGTCACCTGGTAGGTGCCGGTGGCGATGGCCTCCTTCAGCCCCTGGATGCGGTCCTCGCGGATGTCCGGGGCCGCCTTGGCGGCCTGGATGGCCTTCTGCTTGATCCTGCTGTCGGCGGAAATGCTCACCTGGTCCGTCTTGGCGAAAGGCGCGGTGACGTCCGGTTTCGGTGTCAGCCCGGTGCGGTGAATGTGCTTGCCGTAGAGCTTGATGACGTTCTGTACCTGGCTGCTGGAAATGATCATGGCGTTCACCTTCTTTCGGTTCTGCCCGAGACACGCACCTTCATGTCAGGTTTTCGCCCGCCGCGCGCCCGGGGTTGAGGACGGCCAGCGCCGGCCTCGGCCCACCTGCACCGCCCACCATCAGTATACTCCATTTTTGACCCGATTTCGACTGTCTCTCTGCTCACTTGCG
Source organism: Syntrophomonadaceae bacterium (assembly GCA_029907055.1). Lineage (GTDB taxonomy): Bacteria > Bacillota > Syntrophomonadia > Syntrophomonadales > Syntrophothermaceae > JARYMO01. The sequence goes on from JARYMO010000287.1 coordinate 1,002, forward strand.
CGCCCCCGGCTGGGACTCGCGGATGTGCATGCCCCGCCCCAGGGCCCCCGCCCCGCCGGCCTGGGCGCGCAGGGTGTCGGCCGCCTGGCGCAGGCTGGAGGCCAGCAGGTTGGTGCACTCCCCGCAGTAGCGGCCCGCGGGTATGGGCTGCCCGCAGCGCTCGCAGCGGTGCAGCACCACCGAGGCCAGCCCCTTGGAGATGAGGCGCCCGTCCTTGAGGAACTCCAGGATGCGCTCCTCCTCCACCCCGGTGGCGGAGGCCACCTCGATGATGGTGGCCCCGGGGTGCGCGCGCACGTAGGCCCGCACCACGGCGAACTCCGCCTCCTCCGCCTCGATGCACGCCGGGCACAGGTTGCGCCCCCCGGCGAAGGCGAACACCCGCTCGCAGAGCGGGCAGTTGCGCAGCTCGGCCATGCTCTCACTCCTTCGCGCGTCGATGGTCCCCCTGCTCAGTAGCCCTTGCCGGTGGCCCAGGTGATGACCGCCACCCGGATGGCCCCCGCCGCCAGCAGCGCGTGGGCGCACTCGCGCACGGTGGAGCCGGTGGTGTAGACGTCGTCCACCAGCAGCACGCTCTTGCCCTTCACCCGCTCCGGCTCGGTGACCCGGAAGGCCTGGCGCAGGTTCTCCTCCCGCTCCCGCCTGGACAGCTCGCGCTGGGAGGGGGTCTCCTTCACCCGCACCAGCAGGTCAGTGGCCCGCGGCAGCTTGAGGGAGCGGGCCACGTAGCGTGCCAGCACCTCGGACTGGTTGAAGCCCCGCTCCAGCAGGTTGGCCTGCGAGATGGGCACCGGCACCACCAGGTCCAGGGGCCAGAAGCGCGGCTCGCGCCGGACCACCTCCGCCATCATCTCCCCCATGCGCAGGGCGATGTAGCGGCGGCAGAGGAACTTCAATATCTTTATCGCGATCTTGAACTCGTTTTCGTAGGGTCCCACCGCGCGGGCAATAGAAAACGGCGGCGTTTCCTCCCGGCAGTCCGCGCACAGGTCGCCGCCCTCGAGCAGGTATTTTCCGCAACGGTCGCAGACGGGGAACGCGGCCCGGCTCTCTGCCATGTTCCCCTCGCACTTCTCGCACCACGGCTTGCGGCTCCAGAACACCCCCGGCTCCCGGCACAAGGCGCAGGCGTTGTGCGG
>JARYMO010000012.1 GCA_029907055.1 Syntrophomonadaceae bacterium
AGCGCGGCGCCTTGGCGCTGGTGTCCTGGTCCTGCTCGCTGCCCTCGACGGCTCCCGGCGCGGCCTGCGGCGCCTCCTGCAGCGGCTGGCACTGCTGCAGCGAGCGGGCGCTCTCCTCGGCGACGGGGGACAAGTCGGTTGCCGCTGCCGGCTGGGGCTCGGCCCGGTCCGCCCGGGCTCCCGCCTCCGCTCCTGGCTGGGCGTGGGACTGCAGGTCCGGCTGGGGTGGCCCCGCACAGGCTTCCCCGCCTGGGAGGCCGGCAGTGTTGACCGTTGCTGCCTCGATGGAGACCAGGACGGGCTCGCCGGGCAGGACTGCGTCCGGCTGCGCTGCCGCCGGCGGGGCGCTGATGGCTTCCGGAGCGGGCGCACTACCTGCCGCTGTCGCGGGCACGATGGCCATCGCGGGCAGTCCGGCGATGGCGGTGGCGGTGGCCGTATCCCGGGCGTCCGCGTCGCAGGCGGCCAGGAGCACGGGCTCGGCTGCTGCCTGCGCTGCCTGCCCGGGGTCGCCCTCGCCGGTTTCCTCCCCTTCGCCGGGTGTGCCGGGCCCTGCCGTCGCCGCCTGCGCGGCAGCCAGTGCGGTCAAAGATTCCTCGCACCCAGTGCTGTGGGTATCGCTCACTGCTGGCGCGCCTTCCGCCCCTGCCTGCCCGGCCGGAGCCGATGGCTGGGCTCCGCCCTCGCCGCCCCCAACGGCCGCTCCCAGCAGGACCGCCAGTTGCTCACGCCGTTGGCCGCCCTCGCCGGTGCCGGTGGCCGGCCCGGCCTCCCTCAGCCGCTGGCCCAGCGCCAGTCCGGGAGGGCCGACCTGCTGCGGGTCCTGCAGGTGACCGGGTGCCCGCGACCGGGCCCCGGGGCTCCCCTCCGGCGCCACCTGCTGCAGCAGCCCGGCGAACTCGCCGCGGGCCCTGACCCCGCAGCTGGCGCCAGGAACCGCCGGCTGCCCGCACGGCAGCGCCGTCCCGGCACCGCGTGTCATCATCACTGTCTTCAATCTCTCACCTCCTTCCTGCCTTGCCTGGTGGAAGGAGCGCGCCCTGCCCGGGGGCACGCGCTCCCCCTTCTCATATGCTTCGTCATTCCCCGCCCTCTTCTTCACCCCAAACCAGCGTGAAACAAGGGGACGCTCTTTTTGTTTCACCTTTGAAACAAGGGGACGCTCTTTTCGTTTCAGGTGCTGGTCCTCCCATGAAACAAGGGGCGCGCGTGTTGTTTCCCGCGCTTTTCCTCCGCGACGGCGCCGGCGCTCTCCCGCCCGGCGGGAGGGTGTGCTGTGCTGGCTCACGCTGCAGGCAGTCGGGCGATGGTCTTCCTTCTGCGCCTTCGCCGCCCTGCCAAGGACCGCCGCGCTCCCCACCCCGGACGCGACACCCTGGCAGCAAAGAAGCGGGCCTCAGCCCGCTTCCTCCCCCTCGCAACAAGGGGACGCTCTCCCTGTTTCACGGCCCCCTCACGGCGAGGGAAACCCTTCCACCGGTCCGGTTCTCCTTCTTCCCCGCCCCCGGACCGCTGGTCGCACGGTGGCAGGCGTCGGACGTGCCTGCCCCCTACTCACTCACCAGCATCTTCCTGGTGATGACTGCCGCCCTCGCCGGGGCCAGCGCCGCCAGTATCTGCCCGGCGGTATCCGGTTCCATCTGCTGCAGAATGCCAATGACGGTGTCATCGTCCAGCTCGTTGAAGACCAGCGCTGCCTTGGCCGGCTTGATGGAGCTGTAGTAGCCTGCCAGCTCCTTGTACACCGCATCGGTGTCCGGAGGCGGTGCTGCCCCCTCGTCGCCTGGCTTCGCGGCTGACTGCTGGGCCTCCCTCAGCCGCGCGGTGAGCAGTTCCACCTGGCGGCTCTTGGCCTGCAGCTGCAGTTTGAGCTGCTGGTTTTCCGCCTGCAGGGCGGCCACGTCCACCTCCGGGGGTTGTTGTTCCCCGTCGGAGCGCGCCAGCAGCGTTCCCACCACCGGCAGCCTGGCGATGGAGGAAGCGATGGGCAGGATGCGGGCGTACATCAGCCCCAGCCACGCTCCCGCCACGGCCACCAGCACCACCACGATGACCGTTACCCTCAACGCTGTCTTGCCCATGTCTTCACTCCTGCCCGTAATCGCGCGGACCCACTGCGCCCGCGCCCGGTCCCTCATTGCCGACCACTGGTGAAACGAAACGCGCCTCCCCCGAGGGTGCGGGGGGCAGTCGGATGAAACAGAAAGAGCGTCCCCTTGTTTCAGGCCGGTGAAACGAAAAGAGCGTCCCCTCGTTTCTCGGCCGGGCGGTCAGTCGGTGCGCGAGGAGCGCCAGTAGCCGGTGATGGCGACTTCGTCGATAACCAGCTGCTCCTGGCGCAGGACCTCCTGCTGGTACTCGGCGTACTCCTTGTCGCGCAGTTTCTCCAGCGCCTTGCGTTCCTGCATGAGCTCCTGCAGCCGCTCCTGAGCCGCCTGCACCTCGTTGTCCGCCCGTCGCACCCGTTCCGCCTGGGCCGCGATGCGCTCCTTCAGGCGCGGCAGGTAGCTCTTGACCAGGGCCAGCTCGTCGAGCTGCAGCACCTCCTGCTGGCCCTGGCGCAGCCGCTGGTAGCACTGTTCCCGCTCCCCCTCCAGGGCCTGCAGGCGCCTCTGCTCACTGTCCAGCTGGGCGCGCCGCAGGGCCAGTTCCTGCCTGGCCTGGTCCTCCCGGGTCACGGTAACATCCAGCTTGGTCTGCAGGCCAAATTCGAAGCGCTTCACGACATTTCCTTCCCTCTACGCGTGCAATTTCTCCCGCTGCGGCGCCCGGCTCTCGTCTCGGCTCCCGGACCCTGCCGAGCCCAGGTGCACGGACCTGCTCCTGCCGGTAGCCCGTGCCGCCGACTGGCCGGTTGCCACCCTCCGGTCAGGCGGCGCCACCCGCCAATGGCACCGGTACGGCAAGCAGCACTCCCTTGCACCGCAGGCCGCGAGTTGAAACAAGAAAAGCGTCTCCTCGTTTCAGGCACCGGCACCAGGGCGAGCCCCCCTCGCGCTGCGGGTCGCGGGGGTGAAACAAAAAGAGCGTCCCCCTGTTCCAGCCTCCCGTCGCGGAGAAGCGGGTGAAACAAGAAGAGCGTCCCCTCGTTTCACGTGCTGAAACGAAAAGAGTGTCCCCTTGTTGCACCCCGCCGTCCTGAAACAAAAAGAGCGTCCCCTTGTTTCAGGAAGGGGGGGTGAGGGTGCGCAGGAGGTGCTGCACGGTGCCGTGGTAGGTGGCTTCCTCCAGCACGCCCTGGCGCAGGAAGGCCTCGCAGCCGTCGATGAGGTCGATGGCCTCGTCCACCCGCGGGTTGGCGCCCCGCCGGTAGGCGCCGATGTCGATGAGGTCGCGCGCCTCGGCGTAGGTGGCCAGCACGGAGCGGAAGGCGTGGGCCGCCTGCATGTGCTCCGGGGAGACAATGTCCGGCATCACCCGGCTGATGCTGGCCAGCACGTCGATGGCCGGGTAGCGGTTGAGCGCCGCCAGCTCCCGCGAGAGCGCGATGTGCCCGTCGACGATGCCGCGCACGGCGTCGGTGATGGGCTCGTTCATGTCGTCGCCCTCCACCAGCACCGAGTACAGCCCGGTGATGGTGCCCCGCTCGGAGGTGCCGGCCCGCTCCAGCAGCCGCGGCAGCAGGGCGAACACCGAGGGGGTGTAGCCGCGGGTGGCGGGGGGCTCGCCGATGGCCAGCCCCACCTCGCGCTGGGCCAGCGCGAAGCGGGTGAGGGAGTCCATCAGCAGCAGCACGTCGTAGCCCTGGTCGCGGAAGTACTCGGCGATGGAGGTGGCCACGAAGGCCCCCTTGAGGCGCACCAGTGCCGGCTGGTCGGAGGTGGCCACCACCACCACCGAGCGCTTGAGCCCCTCTTCCCCCAGGTCGCGCTCCAGGAACTCGCGCACCTCGCGGCCGCGCTCGCCGATGAGGGCGATGACGTTGACGTCGGCGTTGGTGTTGCGGGCGATCATACCCAGCAGGGTGCTCTTGCCCACCCCGCTGCCGGCCAGGATGCCCATGCGCTGGCCCTTGCCCAGGGTGATGAGCCCGTCGATGGCCCGCACCCCCACCGAGAGGACCTCGGTGATGCGGCGCCGCTGCAGGGGATTGGGGGGGTGGTTCATGACCGGGTAGACCTGCTCGGCCGGCAGCGGCCCGCGGCCGTCGATGGCCTGCCCCAGCCCGTTGAGCACCCGGCCCACCATGCGGAAACTGACGGGGACGGTGAGCGTGCGGCCGGTGGCGCAGATCTCGCTGCCGTGGCCCACGCCCTCCAGGTCGCCCAGGGGCATCAGCAGGGTCTTGTTGCCGCGGAACCCCACCACCTCGCACAGCAATTGCCCGCTGCGGCCGGCCGGGTTCTTGATGGCACACAACTCTCCCAGGCTGGCCCGCGGCCCGTCCGACTCGATGGTCAGCCCGGCCACCTGCGAGATGCGGCCCTTGAGGGTGTAGGAATTGGCGGCGGCCAGCACGCGCAGGTAGTGCTGGAGGTCGAACCCGGTCTCACTCGGCATCGGTGGCCGCCTCGCACAGGGCTTCTTCCAGGTTGCGCAGCCGGGTCTCCAACTGCGCGTCCACTGAACCGACGTCGCTCTCCAGCAGGAACCCGCCGGGGCTGATGGAGGCGTGGGCCTGGATGGACACCAGGTCCACCCCCTGGCCGGGGCGGACCAGGCTGCCCTGCTCCTGCACCAGCCGCTCGTAGTCGCGCGGGTTGACCAGCAGCCGCACGCTGCCAGAGTCACCCAGCAGCGACAGCGCGCTCTGCACCAGGCCGGCCACGATGGCCGGGTCCTGCTCGATCTCCCGCTCCACCAGCTTGGCGGCCACTGCCACCGCCAGCCGGATGATGTCCTTCTCCGCCGCCCGCACGATGGCCTCGTGCTGCAGCCGCGCCTCGTGCACCAGCCGCTCGCACTCCGCCAGCGCCCGCTTGCGCCGCTCCTCCAGCTCCTTGTGCACCGCCTGCAGGCCCTGGCGGTAGCCGGCCTCGCGGGCCTCGGCCCGCACCCGCTCCACCTCCGCCTCCGCCTCCTCGCGCAGGCGGCGCGCCTCGTCGCGGGCGTCCTCCAGCAGGCAGGCGGCATCGCGGCGCGCCTGCTCCAGCAATTCTCTGACCATGGCCTCGGTTTCCTGCAGGATGGCGGCGGCTTCCGCCCGCGCTTCCTCCACCTGGCCGCGGGGGGCGTACTCCACCACCCCGGGCAGGGGGATCTCGGCCACCCCTTCCACCAGCCCGGCCAGCCGCCGCGAGTTCTTGATGACCAGGTCGCCGGCCTTGATAATCCTAGACAAGGATCTCATCTCCCCCGCCGCCGCGGGCGACCACGATCTCACCGGCCTCTTCCAGGCGGCGGATGACGTTGACGATGCGCTGCTGGGCCTCTTCCACGTCGCGCAGGCGCACCGGGCCCATGAACTCGATGTCCTCGCGCAGGGTCTCGGCCGCCCGCTTGGACATGTTGTTGAACAGCTTGGCCGCCACTTCCTCGCTGGCGCCCTTGAGGGCCAGGGCCAGGTCATGCGACTCCACCTCGCGCAGGATGCGCTGGATGGAGCGGTCGTCGATGGTGACCACGTCCTCGAAGACGAACATCAGGCGGCGGATCTCCTCCGCCAGCTCGGGGTCCTGCACCTCCAGGGTCTCCAGGATGGTCTTCTCGGTGGCGCGGTCCACCCGGTTGAGGATGTCCACCAGCGAGCGCACGCCGCCGGCGCTGGTGACCTCCTGCGGGGCCACCGTGGACAGCTTGCGCTCCAGCACCCGCTCCACCTCCTTGACCGCTTCCGGCGAGGTGGTGTCCATCAGGGCGATGCGCTTGGCCACCTCCGACTGCCGCTCCGGCGGCAGCGCGGAGAGGATGGCGGAGGCCTTGTCCGGCTCCAGGTAGGCGAGGATGAGCGCGATGGTCTGCGGGTGCTCGGAGGAAATAAAGTTCAGCAGCTGGGCCGGCTCGGTCTTGCGGATGAAGTCAAAGGGGCGCACCTGCAGGGAGGCGGAGATGCGGGAGATGATCTGCACCGCCTTGTCTGCCCCCAGCGCCTTCTCCAGCACCTCGCGGGCGTAGTCGATGCCGCCCTGGGCGATGTACTGGCTGGCCAGGGCCATGCCGTAGAACTCCCGCAGCACGTCGTCCACCCGCTCGCCGGTCACCTTGCGCACGTTGGCGATCTCCAGCGTGAGCTGCTCGATCTCCGACTCGTTGAGGTACTTGAACACGCGCGAGGACTTCTCCGGTCCCAGCGAGATGAGCAGGCTGGCGGCCTTCTGCTTTCCGCTGAGTGCTTTGCGGCTCATGTCGTCACCTCGAGTCCTCGGACATCCAGGTCCGGATAATCTGCGCCACGTCCTCCGGTTTCTGCTCGATCATCCTGTCGATCTCGCCCCGGATCTTCTGCTTCTCCTTTTCCTCGGGGGTGAGCTCGCGCTCGAGGATGGAGGACACCGGGATCTCCTCGCCGATGACGGCCTCGAAGCCCGGCTCCAGGCGCCCCTCGGCCAGGCTGCGGCGGAACATGTTGAGGGCCACCAGCCCCAGCACGAAGAGGGCGATGACCGCCAGCAGCCCCGTGTACTGCGAGAGCCGCTCCAGCAGCCCCGGGCCCTCCACCGGGGCCTCGGTGGCGGCGGCCGAGAAGTCCATGAAGTTCACCGACACGCTGTCGTTGCGGCGCTCGTCCACCCCGATGGCGTTGCGCACCGCGTCGCGGATGTCCTCGCTGCGGTCGGAGAAGGCGCTGTCCACCAGCACCGCCACCGTGATGCGCTCCACCGAGCCGGGCGCCACGGTGGTCCTGGTCTCCACCTTGTCCCCCTCGTAGTTGACGGTGCGGTCGGTCTTCTCGGTGGTGGAGGCGGTGGTCCCGCCGCCGCTGACGCTGGTGTAGCTGGGGATGTTGGCGTCCACCCCCGGCGAGGCGCCGCTGCCGCTGCTGCCAGTGCTGGACTCCTCCAGCTCGTGCTTGCTGACCACCACCCGCTGGTCAGGGTCGAAGTCCTGGCTGAAGCGCTCGATGCTGTCGAAGTTGAGGTCGGCATTGACCCGCACCACCGCCTTGCCCTGCCCCAGGGTGGCGTCCAGCATGCTCTGCGCCGCCAACTGCTTCTCGCGCTCGTAGGCGCGCTTGATGTCCAACTGCTGGGCGGAGAGGGAGGCGCTGCCGAGCGAACCCCCGGCCAGGTCAGCGGTGAGCAGGGTGCCGTACTGGTCCACCACCACCACGTTGTCGGCGCTGAGCCCCTCCACGCTGTGGGCCACCAGGTTGACGATGCCCAGCACCTCCTTCTCGCTCAGGCGCTGGCCCTCGCGCACCGCCACCATCACCGAGGCGGTGGCGGGGTTGTCCTTCTCGGAGTAGAGGCTGGGCTGGGGCATGACCAGGTGCACGCGCGCCGAGGCCACCTTGTTCAGGCTCTGAATGGTGCGCACCAGCTCGCCCTGCATGGCGGCCAGGTACTTGACCTTCTTGTCGGTCTCGGTCTCCCCGAAATTGCTGGTCTGGAACAGCTCCAGGCCGGAGGTGCCGGCCGGCAGGCCCTCGCTGGCCAGCGACAGGCGCACCCGGTACTTGTCGGCGGCGGGCACCAGGATGGTGGTCCCCTCGTCGCCCAGGCGGTAGGGCTGCTTGAGGGAGTCCAGCTTCTTGGCGATGGCGGCGGCGTCCTCCACCGTCAGCCCGCTGTACAGCGGCTCGTAGCGCTGGGTGAGTCCAGGGCTGAAGGCCATCACCACGGCAGCCAGCAGCAGCACCGCCGCCCCGGTCACCAGCACCTTCTGGTTGAGGGTCAGCGATGTCCAGCGCTGGGCCAGCTTCTGCCACCACTGGCGCAGGTTGGCGAATCCTTCCTCCATGCTCGTTCTCACCCGTTTCCCGCCGGCGGCAACCGCGGCCGCCCTCCGGCACGCGCCGGGCGCCGCGCGGCGCGGCTTACCTGGCGCTCACTACACCTGGATACGCATCAGTTCCTGGAACGCTTCCACCAGCTTGTTGCGCACCTCGATGGTCAGCTGCAGGGCCAGCGAGGCCTTCTCGTAGGCGATCATGGTGGTGTGCACGTCGGACTGGTTGCCCACCGCCAGGTCGTAGGCGGAACTGGCGGCCTGCTGCTGCAGCTGCTCGACCTGGCCGAGCGCGTTGCTGAGGATGTCGGCGAAGCTGCTGCCGGCCCCGGGCTGCGGCGCAGCCGGAGCGAACGGGGACTGCAGCGGTTGCAGGGCCTGCAGGGCGATGCGGTCAACCTTCATGCGTACTCCCCCCAGCGGGCTTGTCGGTCACCCTGCCCCCCTTGCGGGTCCAGCACGGGTTCCCAGGTATCAACGTCCGGGCCCGCCGCCCCCTGGCGGCGGCTACCTGCCGATCTCCAGCGCCTTCAGGGCCATGCTCTTGCTGGCGTTGAGGGCGGTCACGTTGGCCTCGTAGGCGCGCGAGGCGGCGATCATGTCCACCATCTCGGACACCAGGTCGACGTTGGGCATGCTCACGTAGCCCTCGGCGTTGGCGTCCGGGTGGCTGGGGTCGTAGACCTGCTTGAAGGGGGAGGGGTCTTGCGCGATGCCAACCACGCGCACCCCGCCGCCGCCCTCCAGCTTGCCGGCCAGGATGTCACGGAAACTGGCGGCCCCGGCGCTGCGGGCCTGGAACAGCACCGTCTGGCGGCGGTAGGGGCCGCCCTCGGCGGTGCGGGTGGAGTTGACGTTGGCCAGGTTGTTGGCGATGACGTCCATGCGCAGGCGCTGGGCGGTCAGGCCGCTGGCACTGGTGTCAAGGGCGCTGAGAAACCTCACTCCTATCCCCTCCCCCCGGTGATGGCCAGCCGCAGCAGGCGGAACTCCTGGTTGACGCCGCTGACCATGGCGTCGTAGTACACCTGGTTCTTGGCCAGCAGCGCCATCTCGCGGTCGATGTCCACGCTGTTGCCGTCGTTACGCATGCTCGCGCCCGCCTGCTCGGTGATGACCGGCGGGGCGGACGCCGTGCCGCCGATCTGCAGGTGGCGGGCGTGGGAGGTGCGCAGCTGCCCGCCCACCGTGCCGCGGGCGCGGCGCAGCTGCTCCTCGAAGCTGACCTGCAGCGCCTTGAAGCCGGGTGTCTCGACGTTGGCCAGGTTATGGGCGATGACCTTCTGGCGCAGCGAGGCCCCGTCCAGCGCTCTCTCCATCAGGTCCACGGTCGGGTTGCCGATGAGCCGGTCCAGCATGCTTCCACCTCGTTCCCATACCTTCCTGCTAGATTCGCGATCCGTGGCGCAATTCCTCCCTCGGCCGGGCGCCGAGAAGCGAAAAGCCGCCCTGCGCCACCCCGCCAGGGGCCGCCTAGTGCGCCGCCAGCTGCTCCAGCAGGCTGTCGTCCAGGATCTTGATGTAGGTGCCCTTCATCCCCAGCGAGCGGGCCTCGATGAGACCGGCGCTCTCGAACTTGCGCAGGGCGCTGGCGATGACCGAGCGGGTGATGCCCAGGCGGTCGGCCACCTTGCTGGCCACCAGCAGCCCTTCCCGCCCCGGCAGCTGGGAGAGCACCAGGCCGATGGCCTCCCGCTCGGAGTGGGAGAGGGCCCCTACCGCCACGCTGACCGAGGCCTTGCGGCGCGCCTCTTCCTCCACCCGTTCCGAGCGCATGCGCATCACCTCGGAGGCGATGACGGCAGCAGCGTACTCGGCCAGCAGCAGCTCGGCAGGGGAGAATTCGCGGGCGGCGCGGAACAGCACCAGGGTGCCGACGCGGCGCCCTCCCCCCGCCACCGGCACCAGGGTGAAGATCTTGCCCTCGCAGCTGCACCCCAGGTCGGGCATGTCGAAAATGCAGCGGCGCCGCAGGACCAGGTTGGCCTGGGTCTCACGCAGCCCCAGGAACTCGCGGTTGAAGGTCTCCGGGAAGCGCTCGGCCCAGGCAGCCGCTTCCTGCACGTCGGGCACGCCGCCGTGCTCGGCCTTGAAGGCGGTGCCGATGATGTACCCCCGCCTGCCCACCACGTACACGCTGCAGTCAAGGGTATCCGACAGGGCGCGGGCCAGGTGGTTGAAGTCCACCCGGGTGCCGGGCGCCCCCTGCAGCCGGCGCACCATGTCCCGCGATTTCTCCAGCAGCGACGCCTCCATGCATGTCCTCCTCTCTCGCATTCGCGCAGATGCGCCCGCGCGCGGCGGGCTGACCGCCGCCCGCTACAGGATGTAGCGGCTGAGGTCCTCGTCCGCCACGATCTCCGCCAGCCGCTCCTCCACGTAGGCGCGGTCGATGACCACCTCCTGCCCGGCCCGCTCAGGGGCTTCGAACAGCAGGTCCTCCAGCACCTTCTCCAGGATGGTGTGCAGCCGGCGGGCGCCGATGTTCTCGGTGCGGCTGTTGACCTCCCAGGCGGTGTGGGCGATGTAGTCCAGGGCCTCGGGGCTGAAGCTCACCCGCACCCCCTCGGTGGACAGCAGCGCCACGTACTGCTTGATGAGGGAGTTATCGGGCTCGGTGAGGATGCGCTTGAAGTCCTCCCGGGTGAGGCTGGCCAGCTCCACCCGGATGGGGAAGCGCCCCTGCAGCTCGGGGATGAGGTCCGAGGGCCGGGTGAGGTGGAAGGCCCCAGCAGCGATAAACAGCACGTGGTCGGTGCGCACCGGCCCGTACTTGGTCATCACCGTCGAGCCCTCGACGATGGGCAGGATGTCCCGTTGCACCCCGCCGCGCGAAACGTCGGGGCCCTGGCCGCTCTCGCGGCCGGCGATCTTGTCGATCTCGTCCAGGAAGACGATGCCGCTCTCCTCCGCCCGCCGCACCGCCTCGCGGTGCACCTCGTCCATGTCGATGAGCTTGCCGGCCTCCTCGGCGGTGAACACCCGGCGCGCCTCGGCTACCGTCACCCGCCGCTTCTTGCGGCTGCGCGGCAGCAGGCTGCCGAACATGTCCTGCAGGTTGAAGCCCATTTCCTCCACCCCGGCGCCGGAGAAGATCTCCATGAAGGACTGCGGCCGCTCTTCCACCTCGATCTCGATGACCTCCTCTTCCAGCTCGCCGTTGGCCAGCCGGGCGGCCACCACCGCGCGGCGCGCGTTGGCCGCCTGGTAGTCCTCGGGCGGCGCCGGCTCAGCTTCTCTCCCCTCGCCCAGGCGGCCGAACAACGCCTCCAGCGGGTTGACCGGGGCGGCGCTGGCGCGGCTGGGGCGCGGGGCCAGGATGTCCAGGATGCGGTCCTCGGCCAGGCGCGCGGCGCGGTCTTCCACCATCTGCATCTTCTCGCTGCGCACCATGCGCACCGCGGTCTCCACCAGGTCGCGCACGATGGAGTCCACGTCGCGGCCCACGTAGCCAACCTCGGTGAACTTGGTGGCCTCCACCTTGATGAAGGGGGCGTTGACCAGGCGGGCCAGGCGGCGGGCGATTTCCGTCTTACCCACCCCGGTGGGCCCGATCATGATGATGTTCTTGGGGTAGATCTCCTCGCCCATGGCCGCCGGCAGCAGCTTGCGCCGGTAGCGGTTGCGAAGGGCGATGGCCACCGCCTTCTTGGCGGCCTGCTGGCCGACGATGTAGCGGTCCAGCTCCTGGACCGTCTGGCGGGGGGTGAGGTTCTCCATGCTCGTGCCTCCATCAGTCCCGGGTTTCCTCACCGCGCACCCCCGCATTCGCCGGGGGCGACAGGAAGCGAAGGGGTCAGGCCAGTTCTTCCACCGTCAGGTTGGTGTTGGTGTACACGCAGATGCCGGCGGCGATGCGCAGCGCTTCCTCGGCAATCTGGCGGCTGCCCAGCCCGGTGTGGGCCAGCAGGGCCCGCGCCGCGGCCAGCGCGTAGGGACCGCCGGAGCCAATGGCCGCCACCGGGTCGTCGGGCTCGATGACCTCCCCACCCCCGGACAGCAGGTACATGTGCTGGCGGTCAGCCACCAGCAGCAGGGCCTCCAGCCGCCGCAGCACGCGGTCACGGCGCCAGTCGCGCGCCACCTCCACCGCCGCCCGCGTCAGGTTGCCGCCGTGCTCGCGCAGGCGGTCCTCGAACTTCTCCATCAGGGTCTGGGAATCGGCCACCGACCCGGCGAAGCCGGCCAGCACCTGGCCGTTGTACAGGGTGCGCACCTTGCGCGCCCCGGTCTTCATCACCTGGTTCTGGCCGAAGGTCACCTGCCCATCGCCGGCCATGGTGACCCGGCCGTCGCGTCTCACCACCACGATGGTGGTCCCGTGGAACACGTCATCACCTCCGCGGAAATGCCCGGTCGTGCACCGATTTCAGGCGCTCGCCGCTCACGTGGGTGTAGATCTGGGTGGTTGACAGCTTCACGTGCCCCAGCATCTCCTGCACCGCCCGCAGGTCGGCCCCCCCGTCCAGCAGGTGGGTGGCGAAGGTGTGCCGCAGCACGTGCGGCGTCACCTTCTCGTGGATGGCCACCTGCTGCACGTACTTGTCCAGGATGCTGCGCACGCTGCGGTCGGAGAGCCGCCCCCCCGCGCAGTTGAGGAACAGGGCGCCCTCGTCGGGGCCCTTCCTGCGCGCCCGCAGCGCCGGACGCCCCCGCCGCAGGTATCCCCGCAGGGCCTCCGCCGCCGGGCCGCCCACCGGCACCAGCCGCTCCTTGGCGCCCTTGCCCAGCACCCGCACCCAGCCCTGCGCCAGGTTGAGGTCGGCGCAGTCCAGCCCCACCAGCTCGCTCACCCGCAGCCCGCTGGAGTAGAGCAACTCGAGCAGGGCGCGGTCGCGCAGCCCGGCCGGCGTGGCTGCCGGCGGTGCCTGCACCAGCAGCTCCACCTCCGGCGGGTAGAGGAAACGCGGCAGCCGCTTCTCCTGGCGGGGGTTGGCCACCCCGGTCAGCGGGTTGTGGGCCAGCACCCCCTCCCGGCACAGGTAGCGGGCGAAGGCGCGCAGGGCCGCCAGGCGCCGGGCCATGGTGGAACGGCTCAGCCCCTGTCCCTGCATGTGGGCCAGGTAGCCCCGCACCACCCGCGCGTCCAAGGTGCCGGGGCCGAAGACGCCGCGCTGGCGGGCACCGCTGCCTGCCAGCCGGCCGGTGGCCTGCAGGTACTCGGCGAAGCGGCACAGGTCAGCGTGGTAGGAGGTCAGGGTGCGCGGCGACGCACCCCGCTCGCCCCTCAGGTAGTCCAGGAATTCCAGCACCTCCGGCCACTCCACGCTTTCCCCTCCCCACCCCTGAAACAAGGGGACGCTCTTTTCGTTTCACCCCTTGAAACAAGGGGACGCTCTTTTTGTTTCACCGCCATGAACCAGGGGGCGCTGGTCCTGTTTCGCTTCCAGACACCAGGGCCCCGGCCTCCTCTCCTGCCCGCGGTGGCGTGGCGCGGCCTGCCCCGCCTGGCAGAGGAGGCGGCGGGCGCCCGTTGCCGGCACCGCCGGGCACCCCGGCGGCGCGCCGGCCCGGAGCAGGGCCGCCCCCCTGGCTTCCTTCCCTCCATGGTAGCACAGAGGGTTCCTCGCTGCATCATGAATTGCGAGGAAAATTGCAACAACTGGGGTAGATTGTCGAACCCAAGGGAAGAAGGGGTGGGGCCCGGCGCAGGGCGGTCCGGGGAAAACCCGCCACCCCGGGGCGGAAGCGAAAGGCGACGGGCGAAGCCAGGGACGGGCCAGCGTGCGGCGCACGCTCCGCCTTCGCCGCGCGGCGGGCGGGGAGGGCCGGAACGCACCTCCAGCCGGGAGGGCGGGCCAGTCGCCGGTTCGGGCTCAGTCCAGCCCGGCCAGGAAGGCGCGCAGCGACTGCAGGGCCCGTTCGGCGTACGCCCGGTAGCGGGCCCGCTTGTCGCGCACCCGCCCGGGCAGGGGGGGCAGCAGCCCGAAGTTGGCGTTCATGGGCTGGAACCCCTCGGCCCGCGCCGAGGTGATGTGGTGCAAGAGGGCCCCCAGCATGGTGTCGACCGGGAGCACTACCGGCTGCTTGCCCCGTGCCAGGCGGGCGGCGTTGATGCCGGCCACGATGCCGGTGGCGGCGGACTCCATGTAGCCTTCGCAGCCGGTGAGCTGGCCGGCGGCAAACAGCCGGGGGCGGGCGATGAACTGCAGGGTGGGGCACAGCAGGCGCGGGCTGTTGATGTAGGTGTTGCGGTGCATTACCCCCAGGCGGGCAAAGTGCGCGTGCTCGAGCCCGGGGATGAGCCGCAGCACCCGCTCCTGCTCTCCCCAGGCCAGGCGGGTCTGGAAGCCCACCAGGCTCCACAGGGTGCCCTCGCGGTTTTCCTGGCGCAACTGCACCACCGCGTAGGGGCGCCGTCCGCCGGCCGGGTGCTCCAGCCCCACCGGGCGCATGGGCCCGAAGCGCAGGGAGTCAAGGCCGCGGCGGGCGATGACCTCCACCGGCAGGCAGCCCTCGAAGTACTGGGCCCGGTCGATGTCGTGCCCCTCGCGCACGTCGGCCTCCACCAGCGCCTGGTGGAAGCGGCGGTACTGTTCCTCGTCCAGCGGGCAGTTCAGGTAGTCCTCGCCGCCCTTGCCGTAGCGGGAGGCGCGGAACACCTTGTCCAGGTCCAGACTCTCCAGCGTGACCACGGGGGCCACGGCATCGTAGAAGTAGAGGTACTCGGCGCCGGTGAGTTCCGCT
>JARYMO010000288.1 GCA_029907055.1 Syntrophomonadaceae bacterium
CCGCAGCGCCTGTGCCTGCTCGCGCGTTTCCACCCCGGCCAGCTTGAAGTACCACCAGCCCCCGCGCTCCACCACGCCATTGATGGCGTAGCGCCGCACGCGGTCGCCCCGGCCCACCAGCACCTCGCGCATCCCCCGGAAACGCTCGGGGAAATCGGTGAGCGGGCGCACCTTCACCTCCCCGCGGACCCCGAACGCCCCGCAGATCTCGCCAATGCTCACCAGCTCGCTCACCTTCACCCCTCCCCAGGGCGACAGCCTTGCCTTCACAACAGGAAAAGGGCCTTGCAGCCCTCTTCCTCCTACTTGATGATCTCCACCGACACGCGCTTGCCTTCCTTGGCGGCGGCTGCCTTGGCCAGGGCCCGGATGGACTTGGCGATCTTGCCCTGCTTGCCGATCACCTTGCCCATGTCGTCCGGGGCCACTTTCAACTCGATGATGACGGACTTCTCGCCCTCGACCTGGGTTACCTCCACCAATTCGGGCTGGTCGACGAGCGACTTGGCAATGAGCTCAACCAGCTCTCTCACTGTGGCCTGACCCCCATCCCTTACCTGGCCTTGCGGCTTTCCTCGAAGCGGGCCAGCACCCCGGCCTGCTTCAACAGCGAGCGCGCCGTATCCGAGGGCTTGGCTCCACTCGCCAGCCACTTCAAGGCCTTCTCGGCGTCGATCTTGACCGTCGCCGGGCTGGTGGTCGGGTCATAGTAACCGAGTTCCTCGATGAACCTGCCGTCCCTGGGGGAACGGGCGTCGGCCACCACCACCCTGTAGAAGGGGCTCTTCTTGGCACCCATTCTCCGCAACCTGATCTTTGTTGCCACCTGTTCACCTCCTCGCCTTGCTGGCCGTTCTCCGGCCACCGTCAGTATCTAGAAAGGCAGCCTGAGGCCCTTCTTGCCCCGCTTGCCTCCCATGTCCGCGAACTGCTTCATCAGCTTGCGCGATTCGTCGAACTGTTTCAGCAGGCGGTTGACGTCCTGCACCCGGGTGCCGCTGCCCCGCGCGATGCGCTTCTTGCGGCTGCCGTTGAGAATGCTGGGGTCGCGCCGCTCGGCGGGGGTCATGGAGCGGATGATGGCCTCCACCCGCCGCAGCTCCTTCTCGTCCAGCTCAGCCCCCTGCAGGCCCTTGAGCTGCTTGAGGTTGCCCACCCCCGGCAGCATGGAGAGGATCTCTTCCAGCCGGCCCATGGAGCGCACCTGCTGCAACTGCAGCAGGAAGTCGTCCAGGCTGAACTCCTGCTGGCGGATCTTCTTCTCCAGTTCCCGCGCCTGCTCGCGGTCGAAGCTGGCCTGCGCCTTCTCCACCAGGCTCAGCACGTCACCCATGCCCAGGATGCGGGAGGCCATGCGGTCGGGGTGGAAGGGCTCCAGGTCCTCCAGCCGCTCCCCCATCCCCGCAAACTTGATGGGGCAGCCGGTCACCGACCGCACTGACAGCGCGGCCCCTCCGCGCGTGTCACCGTCCAGCTTGGTGAGGATGACCCCCGTCAGGCCCAGCTGTTCGTGGAAGCCCTGGGCCACTACGATGGCGTCCTGCCCGGTCATGGCGTCCACCACCAGCAGGATCTCGTGTGGCTCCACCGCCGCCTTGACCTGCCGCAGTTCCTGCATCAGCTGCTCGTTGATGTGCAGGCGCCCGGCGGTGTCCAGTATCACGATGTCGCGGTTGTTGGAACGGGCGTACTCCACCGCCGCGCGGGCGATGGAGACGGGGTTCTCCTGGCCCATGGTGAACACCGGGCAGCCAATCTTTTCGCCCAGCACCTGCAGCTGCTTGATGGCCGCGGGGCGGTAGATGTCAGCCGCCACCAGCAGCGGCCGCCGCCCCTGCGCCTGCAGGGTGCGGGCCAGCTTGGCACAGGTGGTGGTCTTGCCGGCGCCCTGCAGGCCCACCGCCATGACGATGGTGGGCGGCTTGCTGGCCACCACCAGCTTGGCCTGGTCTCCGCCCATCAGGCGGGCCAGCTCCTCGTACACGATCTTGACCACGTGCTGGCCCGGGGTCAGGCTCTTGAGCACTTCCTGCCCCACCGCCCGTTCCTTGACCCGGGCCACGAAGTCCTTGACGATCTTGAAGTTCACGTCCGCCTCGAGCAAGGCCAGGCGGACGTCCCGCATCGCCTGGT
>JARYMO010000013.1 GCA_029907055.1 Syntrophomonadaceae bacterium
CGCGGTGGCCTATGCCCACCAGCGGGGGGTCAAGGTCTACGTAACCGTCAACAACAGCTACTTCCAGGACGAACTGGAGGGGCTGGCAGAGTACCTGCAGTTCCTGCAGGGCATCGCCGTGGACGCCCTCATCATCCAGGACCTGGCAGTGCTGCGCCTGGCCCGGGATGCGGGCATCGACCTGCCGCTGCATGCCAGCGTGCAGATGGGCATTGCCAACCACCTGGCGGTGCAGGCGCTGGAGGAAGCCGGCGTGGCCCGGGTGATCCTGTCCAAGAACCTGTCGCTGGAAGAAATCGCTGCCATCCGCTCCCGGACCGCGCTGGGACTGGAATACTTCGTGCACGGCGACCTCTGCGTGTCGCACGCCGGTCAATGCGTAATGAGTGCCCTGGTGTGCGGGGAATCGGGCAACCGTGGCCGCTGCCGCAAGCCCTGCCGCTGGCCGTTTCTGCTGCAGGGAGAAGGGCTGCCGGAGGGAGCAGGCGCCAGCCTGCGCTACTGGCTGGCCCACAAGGACCTGTCCCTGTGGGCGTACCTGGCGCAACTGGCGGCGGCAGGTGTCACTTCGTTCAAGATCGAGGGCCGCATGCGCGATGCCGAGTTCCTGGCCTTCCTGGTGGGGGCATACCGGCAGGCCCTGGATGCCCTCTGCGAAGGGCGCCAGCCGGAAGCGCAGGTGGAAAACGCCCTGCGGCAGCGCAGGGTGCGGGACTTCACCACCGGCAGCCTCTTTGGCCCGCCGGGCCCGGATTCCGTGGGGCTGGGCGGAGAACGCGAACCGCACTTTCCGACCCGCGCCGTACCGGTTCCCGGCCCCAGCGGCCCGGCTGTGCCATCGCCGCAGCCGCATGGAAAGGCGCCGCGGCTGGCGGTAGGCTGTGGCAGCCTGGAGCATGTCGAGGCCGTGCTGGCCCGCGGGGTGGGCCGGGTCATCGTGGGGGGCGAGAGTTTCCGCCAGTACCGGGGCTGGAGCGAGGAGGAGCTGCGTGAGGCGTGCCGGATGGGCCGGGCCAGCGGGGCGGAGGTGCTGGTGGAAGGGCCCCGTTGCCTGGCCGAGCGGTTCGTCGGCGGCGTGGGCGCCCAGGTGGAACTCGCCCGGGAGGCGGGGGCCCAGGGATTCGTGGCCCACGACCTGGGGACCCTGCGAGCAGTGGTGGCCGGCGGGATGCGCGCCTGTGCCGGGTACGGCCTCAACGTGACCAACGCGGCGGCGGCGGCAGTGCTCCGCCAACTGGGGGCCGAACTGGTCACCGGGGCCCTGGAACTCAGGGGCCGCCAGTGGGAGCTGCTGGCAGCCGGAGCAGACGTGGCCCTGGAGGCCGTGGTGCACGGCCCCCTGACCGGCATGATCAGTGATTACTGCCCGGTGCGGGCCGCCCTGGCAGGGGAGGAGCAGGCCTGCGCCGCGGCCTGCGCGCGCGGCGCGTGGCTCACCGACGAGCTGGGCCAACGCTACGAGGTCCTGACCGACCAGTGGTGTCGCGCCCACGTGCTGGCACCCCGGCACCTGTGCCTGCTGGGACACCTGGACCGCCTGCGGCAGGCGAAGGTGAGCGTCCTGCGCATCGAGGGGCACCTCTACGGCACCGAGGAGCTGGTGCGCATCGTGGACCTGTACCTGTCTGCCCTCGACCAGGAGCCGGCCGGGTGCGCCGACGCGGTCGGCTGTGCTGCCCTGCAGCAGTGCACCGGGTGTCAACTGACCGACTACCCGTTCACTGCCGCCTAGGTCGCCTGCGACGGCGCCAGAAATCGGGAAGGAGGTGGTGTCGCGTGCTGACCCCGGTGGAGATCCGCAATCGCAAGTTCAAGAAGGGGTGGCGCGGGTACCACGAACAGGACGTCAATGGCTTCATGAACGACGTCTGCGAGCACTACGAGCGCCTGTACCGCGAAAACATCGAGTTGCGGGAGAGCATCCAGCGGCTGGAGTTCGAGCTGGCCCGCTACCGCAAGCTCGAGGACACCCTCAACCAGAGCCTGGTGGTGGCCCAGCAGGCGGCCGACGAGCTCAGGGCCACGGCGCGGCGGCAGTCGGAGGCCATGATCCAGGAGGCCCAGCGCCGGGTAGGGGAGCTGTTGAGCTCCTACCAGGAGCTGCTGGCCCGCCTGCACTCGCTGCGCACCGAGCTCAGGGCCTTCGCGCTGGCGCAGGTGGACCTGCTGGACCGCAACGAGAAGCGCATCGAGGAAGTGGCGCAGTTCTTCCAGGACCCCCAGGCAGTGGCCGCGTTGCGCGCGCTGGCGTCAGCCGGGGGTGAGTGAGCGGTGATCGAGGAGGTAGCCGGGGGCATCCGCCTGCGGGTGCAGGTAGTGCCGCGGGCCTCGAGAAACGAGATCGTGGGCATGGTGGGGGAGGCCCTCAAGGTCCGCCTCACCGCTCCCCCGGTGGAGGGGGAGGCCAATCGCGCGCTGGTGGCCCTACTGGCCAGGACTGCGGGGGTGGCGGCCAGGGACGTGATGGTGGTGGCGGGAGCCGGCTCCCGGCGCAAGGTCATCGAGGTGCGGGGGGTGAGTGCCGATGAGTTCCGGCGGCGCACCGGGCTGCGGGAGTGAAGCTGCACAGGCACCGGACGACGTGGTGCGGGTGCTGCGCCGCCTGCAGGAACGGTACCCGGAGGCCGGCACCCGCCTGCACTTCGAGGACCGCTTCCAACTGCTGGTGGCGGTGGTGCTGTCTGCCCAGTCCACCGACGTGCAGGTCAACCGGGTGACCAGGCGCCTGTTTTCCCTCTACCGCCGGCCCCAGGATTTCGCGGCGCTGGAGCCGGCCCAGCTGGAGCCGCTGGTGAAGGGGTGTGGACTGTACCGGGCCAAGGCCCGGGCCATCGTGGGGTTGTCGAGGGCCTTGCTGGAACGGCACGGCGGGCAGGTCCCCGACAGCTTCGAGGAGCTCCTGCGCCTGCCCGGCGTGGGCCGCAAGACGGCCAACGTGATGTTGAGCGTGGGGTTCGACCGCCCGGGCCTGGGGGTGGACACGCACGTGCTGCGGGTGAGCCGGCGGTTGGGCTGGCATCGCTGCCAGGGCGCGAATGCCGCGGAAATGGCCCTCAAGGCGCTGGTCCCCCGGGAGTGGTGGTCACGCGCCCACCACCTGCTCATTGCTCACGGCCGGGCCGTCTGCCTGGCCCGCAGGCCCCGCTGCCAGGGCTGTCCGGTGCGCAGCGATTGCCCGTCCGCGACGGAACAGGGGTGAAGCGGGCGAGGCGGCGTGAGGTTGTACCCTGGGGCCGCTTCTGCTACAATCATAGGTGATTTTCCCAACAGGCAGAGGCCATGACGGGGAGAGTAGCCGGGTCGACGCTGGCAGCGAGTCCGGGCGGGTGGAAGCCGGGCAGCAGGGACCCGCCGCGAAGATCACCCCTGAGCCTTCATCCGAAGCAGCGCGCGGGACCCTGGGGGACAGGGGCCCGGCAGGGCGTCTGTGGGTAGGACCGAACGGTGTGCGCCCCGTTATCGGCGCTGGAGTGGATGCCGCCAGCGGCGGGTCTACAAGGGTGGTACCGCGGAAGCAGCCTTTCGTCCCTTGGGTGGAGGAAGGCTTTTCTTTTTCGACAACCTGGCGCCCCCCGGGGCGCGGAAAGAGGTGTTTGATGGTGGCCAAGGGAACGTACGACCACACGCTCAATCTGCCGCGCACCGACTTCCCCATGCGGGCCAATCTCCCCGCGCGGGAACCGGAAATCCTGGAGTTCTGGAGAGAGCTGGACATCTACCGGCGGGTGGCCGACAAGAACCGGGGACGGGAGAAGTTCGTGCTGCACGACGGCCCTCCCTACGCCAACGGGCACATTCACCTGGGGCACACCCTCAACAAGGTGCTGAAGGACATCATCGTCCGCTACCATTCCATGACGGGGTTTGACGCTCCCTACGTGCCGGGGTGGGACACCCACGGGCTGCCCATCGAGCAACAGGCCATCAAGGAGATGGGCCTGGACCGGCACCGGACCGACGTGCTCGAGTTCCGCCGCCACTGCAAGGAGTACGCCCTGCGCTACGTGGACATCCAGCGCGAGGAGTTCAAGCGGCTGGGCGTGCGCGGAGACTGGGAGAACCCGTACCTCACCCTGGACCCGGGGTTCGAAGCGGTGCAGATCGGCGTGTTCGGGGAAATGGCCCGCAAGGGGTACATCTACAAGGGCCTGAAGCCGGTGTACTGGTGCGCGGACTGCGAGACCGCGCTGGCCGAGGCGGAGATCGAGTACGGCGACAAGACCAGCCCCTCCATCTACGTGAAGTTCCCCCTCCGCGACAGCCGGGGACTCTTCCCCGAGGAGGGCGTTGCGGTGGTCATCTGGACCACCACTCCCTGGACCCTGCCGGCCAACACCGGCATCTCGGTGCACCCGGACTTCGAGTACGTGCTGGTGGAGACAGGGGGGGAGCGCTTCGTGGTGGCCAAGGGGCTGCTGGAACGGGTAGCCGCGGAGGTAGGGTGGAAAGACTACCAGGTCCTGCAGACCTTCCCCGGCTCGGCGCTGGAACGGGCCGTGTGCCGGCATCCCTTCGTGGAGCGTGATTCCCTGCTGGTGTGTGGCGAGCACGTGACCCTGGAGCAGGGGACGGGCTGTGTGCACACCGCCCCCGGCCACGGCGAGGAAGACTTCGCGGTGGGCCGCCGGTATGACCTGCCGGTCATTTCCCCGCTCGACGACCGCGGGGTGTTCACGGCCGAGGGGGGCCGCTTCGCGGGCATGTTCTGCTATGACGCCAACCCGGCCATCATCGCCCACCTGCAGGAGCTCGGCATGCTGCTGCACTCCTCCTCCCTGGTACACCAGTACCCTCACTGCTGGCGGTGCAAGAACCCCATCGTGTACCGGGCCACCGAGCAGTGGTTCGCATCCATCGACGGCTTCCGGGAAGCCGCCCTGGCGGCCATCGACACCGTGCGCTGGATCCCCGCCTGGGGAAGGGACCGGATTTACAACATGGTGCGCGACCGTGGCGACTGGTGCATTTCCCGCCAGCGCACCTGGGGCGTTCCCATCCCCATTTTCTACTGCCTCTCCTGCGGCGAGTACGTCATCGACGAGACCACCATCGCTCACCTGCAGGGCCTGTTTGCCGAGGAAGGCTCGGACGTATGGTTCGCGCGCGAGGCGGCCGAGCTGCTGCCGGCGGGCTACCGCTGCCCGCACTGCGGGGGGGAAGGGTTCCGCAAGGAAACGGACATCATGGACGTGTGGTTCGACTCCGGCTCCAGCCACAAGGCGGTGCTGGAAACGCGCCCCGACCTGCGCTGGCCGGCCGACATGTACCTGGAGGGGAGTGACCAGCACCGTGGCTGGTTCAATTCCTCGCTGTCCACCGCGGTGGCGGTGACCGGCCAGGCGCCTTACCGCATCGTGCTGACCCACGGGTTCCTGGTGGACGAGCAGGGGCGCAAGATGTCGAAGTCGCTGGGCAACGTGGTGGACCCGCTGGCCATCATCGAGCAGATGGGAGCGGACATCCTGCGCCTGTGGGTTTCCTCGGCCGACTACCGCACTGACGTGGCGGCCTCTGACAACATCATGAAGCAGGCGGCCGAGGCCTACCGCAAGATTCGGAACACCTGCCGCTTCGTGCTGGGCAACCTGGCTGATTTCGACCCGGCCCGCGACCGGGTGGCGTTTGCCGAGCTGCCCGAACTGGACCGCTGGGCCCTCCTCCGGCTGCACCGCCTCATCGAGCGGGTCAGCCGCGCCTTCAACGAGTACGAGTTCCACGTGGTCTACCATTCCATCCACAACTTCTGCGCGGTCGACATGAGCGCGGTGTACTTCGACATCATCAAGGACCGGTTGTACACCTCGGCGGCGGCGGATCCCCGGCGCCGGGCCGCGCAGACCGTCCTGTACGAGGTCATCCACGCCCTGGTGCGCATGCTGGCCCCCATCCTCGCCTTCACCAGCGAGGAAGTGTGGCAACACCTGCGCCGGGAGGGCGAGGTCCCCAGCGTCCAGCTGACCGACTGGCCGGTAGCCAGCGAGGAATGCCTGGACACCTCCCTGGAGACGCGCTGGGAGCAGGTGCTGCGGGCCCGCGAGGTGGTGGCCAAGGCACTGGAACTGGCGCGCCAGCAGAAGCGGGTAGGGCACTCGCTGGGGGCGGCAGTGACGCTGTACGGCGACGAGAAGTGGCGCGCGCTGCTGGAGAGCCTCCAGGACCGGGAGCAGGTGTTCATCGTTTCCCGGGTGGAGGTCGCGGCACTGGAGGAGGCGCCAGGAGAGGCCGTGGGGCTGGAAGCCAGCCCCGGGCTGCGGGTGGCGGTGCACCCCGCGCCCGGCGAGAAATGCGAGCGCTGCTGGGTGGTCAGTCCCACCGTGGGGCAGGAGGCGGGGCACCCCACCCTCTGCCAGCGCTGCGTGGAGGTGGTTGCCGGTGGCTAGGCGCAAGGCGAGCGGGGCGGCGCCCGAGGAGGGTCATCGCCTCATCATCACCGCGGTAGGACATGACCGGGTGGGCATCATTGCCGGCATTGCCAACGTGCTGGCGGAGGCCAACGCCAACATCCTGGACATCAGCCAGACCATCCTGCAGGGATTCTTCACCATGGTGATGGTGGTGGATGTCGCCCACTGCACTCTGCCCCTCGACCAGTTGCGGGAGCGGCTGGTGAGCAAGGGCGCGGAACTGGGGCTGGTGGTCAACATCCAGCACGAGGACGTCTTCAAGTTCATGCACCGCATCTGAACCCTGGGACCCGGCGGGGATGAGCCGGGGCAGCGGGTCTGGTATCTGGTATAATGAAAGCGACGCAGGCCGCGGGGAAGGCGGCGGCGGGATGGTCACGGGGGGCTGCAGGCAGGCCCCCTTTTGACGGCAGCGACGAGGAGGAGACGACAGGTGCGTTTCGTCATCAGCCCGGCGGAGGTCATGGAGACCTTGGCCATGGTGCAGAGCCAGAAGCTGGACATCCGTACCATCACCATGGGCATCAGCCTGCGCGGGTGCTCGGGCGCCAGTGCGCGGACCACCGGGCGCAAGATCTACGACCGTATTACCCGCACTGCATCGGGGCTGGTGGAAGCGGGCAAGGCCATCGAACTGGAATACGGCATTCCCATCATCAACACCCGCATTTCGGTCACCCCAGTGGCGCTGGTGGCCGAGGGGCTCAACGCCGCCGGCATGGCCTGCGTGGCGCGCGAAATGGAGCGGGCGGCAGCCGAGGTGGGGGTCAATTTCATCGGCGGGTTCTCTGCCCTGGTACACAAGGGGTGTACGGCAGGTGACCGCAGCCTCATCGACGCGCTACCGGAGGCCCTCTCGGTGACCGAGCGGGTATGCGCCTCGGTGAATGTCGCCTCCACCAGGGCGGGCATCAACATGGACGCGGTGGCGCTCATGGGCGGAGTCATCAAGGACATCGCTGGCAGGACTGCCGCGGCAGGCGGTATCGGGTGCGCCAAGCTGGTGGTGTTCTGCAATGCGCCGGAGGATAATCCCTTCATGGCGGGGGCTTTTCACGGCGTGGGGGAGCCGGACGCCACCATCAACATCGGCATCAGCGGCCCGGGGGTGGTGTTGCGCGCCGTGCAGGAGCAGCCGCAGGCGGACCTGGGGACGCTGGCCAACACCATCAAGAACACCGCCTTCAAGATCACCCGCATGGGCGAGCTGGTGGGCAGGGTGGCATCCCGCCGGCTGGGGGTCCCCTTCGGCATCGTGGACCTCTCACTGGCGCCGACTCCCACCCGCGGCGACAGCGTGGCGGAGATACTGGAGGCGATGGGCCTGGAGAGATGCGGGACCCACGGCACCACCGCGGCCCTGGCCCTGCTCAACGATGCGGTCAAGAAGGGCGGGGCCATGGCCTCCTCCTACGTCGGGGGCCTGTCAGGGGCCTTCATTCCCGTCAGCGAGGACCTGGGCATGATCGACGCGGTGGTGGCCGGAAGCCTGAGCCTGGAGAAGCTGGAGGCCATGACCTGCGTGTGTTCGGTGGGCCTTGACATGGTCGCGGTGCCCGGAGATACGCCGGCGGAAACCATCGCTGCCATCATTGCCGACGAGGCGGCCATCGGCATGGTCAACAACAAGACCACCGCCGTGCGGATCATCCCCGTCCCCGGGATGCGGGAAGGGGACCGGGTACAGTTCGGCGGCCTGCTGGGGGAGGCCCCGGTCATGCGCACCAGCAGTTTCGCCTCGCACGGTTTCGTGCGCCGGGGCGGGCGGATTCCGGCCCCCCTCCAGGCGCTCACCAACTGAGCAGGACAGGGGCGCCAGCCGACAGGGGACGCGGCCGGCGCCCGCGGTGAAGGAGGGGGAGGCATGGACAGGAAGGAGCAACTCGAAGCGCGCAGGGAGCACCTCCAGGAGGCGCTGAGGCGCAAGCGGGAGCTGCGCACGGGCAGCCCCGGGACGCGCCTGGGCGAACTGTCCTTCTATGACCAGCACCCGGCGGACCTGGCCTCGGACGTGTACGAGCAGGAAAAGGAGTCCGGGGTGGAACTGGACCTGGTGCGGGAACTGAACCAGGTGGAGAGGGCGCTGCAGCGACTGCAGGAGGGGACCTATCACCTCTGCGAGCGGTGCGGCAAGGAGATTGACCCCCGCCGCCAGGAGGCCCTGCCGGAGGCCACCCTGTGCGTCGAATGCGCCCGTCTCAAGCAGGGGGAAGACCGTTTTGCCCGCATTCCTCCCCCGGTGGTGGAGGACATCGAGGAGATCGAGGAAAAGGTGGAGCTGAGGCCCGCCGAGGAGTAGAAGGGGCTGCCGGTCGCGGCCGGGCCCCAGGGAGAGAGTTGCGATGCGGATAGGAGTGTTCACCGACAGCTACCTTCCCTACACCAGCGGAGTGGTGACCAGTATCACCACCTTCAACGAGGAACTGAGGAGGCTGGGACACGAGGTGTTCGTCTTTGCCCCCAAGTACCACGGCTACCGTGATACGGACGAGGGGGTCTTCCGCTTCTTTTCGGTCCCCGCCCCCACCAACCCCGACTATGCCCTGGCGGTGCCGGTGAGCCCCCGGCTTGCGCTCACCGTGGGCAAGCTGGAGCTGGACCTGGTGCACGCCCACTCGCCCTTCAACCTGGGCTGGTGGGGGGCGCGCTGTGCCCGCCGTTTTGACCTTCCCCTGGTCTTTACCTACCACACCCTCTACGACCAGTACGTGCACTACGTGCCGCTGGCGGGCCCGCTGGCGCGCGACCTGGCCGTGCGGTACAGCCGCCGCTTCTGTGACCGCTGCGACCTGGTCATCACGCCCACCCGGCAGGTGGAGGCCCTGGTGAGCGGGTATGGCGTGCGGGCCCCGGTCCGGGTCATCCCCACCGGCGTGCGCCTGGAGCGTTTCCAGCAGCGTCGGGCGGGCTGGCTGCGCAGCACCTGGGGCATCCCCTCCGACGCCAAGGTGTGCCTGTTCGTCGGACGGCTGACCCGCGAGAAGAACCTGGATTTCCTGTTGCGGGCCTTTGCCATGGTCAAGGCGATGATCAGCGAGGCGGTGCTGGTCATCGTGGCCGGGGGGCCGCTGGAACAGGAGCTGAAGCAACTGGCGGTCGACCTCGGCCTGGAACTGGACCGGGACGTGGTCTTCACCGGCCGCCTGGGGTACGATGACGTGGTCGACGCGTACTTCGACGCCGATCTCTTCACTTTCGCCTCGGTGACCGAAACCCAGGGCCTGGTGCTGGTGGAAGCCATGGCCGCCGGGTTGCCAGTGGTGGCGGTGCGGGCGTTCGGAGTCAGCGACATGGTGGAAGACGGGAAGAGCGGGGTGCTGGTGGAACCAGACCTGGAGCAGTTCGCGCTGCAGGTGGTCGGCCTGCTGAGGGACGACAGCCGGCGTGCGGCCATGGCGCCCGTGGCGCGCGCCCGGGCGGAGTCGCTGTCTTCCCGGGCCACCGCCGCCAGGCTTGAACACGAGTACCGCGAGGTGCTGGCACGCCACCGCAACCGCCGGGGCGAGCCGTCCGCGCGCCGCCGGCAGGACTTCATGTTCCTGGCCTGAGATGGCGACGCGGCAGCGCCGCCGCGGGCGGCAGGCAGGAGCGTGGGTTGGGTACGTCGCGGTGGCCCTGGCCACCCTGGTGCTGGACCAGGGCCTGAAGTGGATGGTGGCCACGCGGCTGGCGCCGGATATCTCGGTGCTGCTGGTGGCCCCGGTGCGGCTGACCCTGGTGCATAACCGTGGCGGGGCCTTCGGGCTGGACCCGGGCTGCCAGGTACTGCTGGTGGGGGCCGGGGTGGCGGTCATCGCGGCTGCGACCTGGTATGCGCGCCGCGGCGGTGGCGACCGGGGCGTGGCCTGGGCGCTGGGTCTGCTGGCGGGAGGAACGGCTGGCAACCTGGTGGACCGCCTGCGCTGGGGCTGGGTGGTGGATTTCATCGATGTCGGGTTCTGGCCGGTCTTCAACCTGGCTGACTGTGCCATCACGGCAGGTGCGCTGTGGCTGGCCTGGCGCTGGCTGGCGGAACCCCCGCGCGAGGAGGACAGGTGGCGGCAACCGAACTGATCGTAGGAGAAACCGACCGGGGCGAACGCCTGGACCGGCTGGTCAGCCGCTGCGTGCAAGGGCTCTCACGCTCCCAGGTGCAGGAACTGATCGAGGCGGGCCAGGTGTTGGTGGAGGGCAGGCCGCGCAAGCCAGGGTACCGGGTGCGCGCGGGGGAACGGGTGCAGGTCGAGGTGCCACCTCCACGGGAGACCCGGCTGGTGGCGCAGGACATCCCCCTTTCCCTCGTGTACCAGGACGCCGACCTGGCGGTGGTGGACAAGCCCCAGGGCATGGTGGTACACCCCGCACACGGGCACTGGGACCGCACCCTGGTGAATGCGCTGCTCTTCCAGGTGCGTGACCTGTCGGGCATAAACGGGGAACTGCGTCCGGGTATTGTCCACCGGCTGGACAAGGACACCTCCGGGCTGCTGGTCATCGCCAAGCACGACGAGGCCCACCGCGCCCTCGCCGCGCAGCTGAGAGCGCGGGAGATGACGAGGGAGTACCTGGCACTGGTGCACGGGGAGGTGACCGCCCCCTGCGGCACCATCCAGGCGCCCATCGGTCGCAGCCGTACCGACCGCAAGAAAATGGCGGTGGTGCCGGAGGGGAGACCGGCAGTCACCCACTACCGGGTGGAGCGGCGTTACCGGGGGTACACGTTGCTGGCGGTGCGCCTGGAGACCGGCAGGACCCACCAGATCCGCGTCCACCTGGCGTCCATCGGCCACCCGGTGGTCGGTGACCGCGTGTACGGCCCCGGGCGGCCGCACCTCGGTCTGCGCGGGCAGGCCCTGCACGCACGGCGACTGGTCTTCCGCCACCCCCGCAGCGGTCAGCAGATGGAGTTCGAGTCGCCGTTGCCGGACTGGTTTGCCGCGGTGCTGGAGGAGCTGGCCTGCCCCGCGCCTTGACAGCGCCTGCCAGGGTCGCGTATCATTCACTCAGGATCTTTAAGGCAGTCCCGTGAGGCTCGCAAAGGTTACGTTGAATCGCAGCGCCTACCTTCGTTTCTTGCGGGAGGTAGGCCTTTTTTGCGCCCGTCGGTGCTGGCGCGAGGAAGGGGAGGGGAAGCCGGTGAAGGTGGTGGAGAAGGCCCGCATCATGGACGAGGCCGCCATGCGCAGGGCGCTGACCCGCATCAGCCACGAGGTGGTAGAACGCAACAAGGGAGTGGCTGACGTGGCATTAATCGGCATCCGGCGGCGGGGGGGGCCGCTGGCGGAGCGGCTGGCAGCCCGCATCCAGGAGATTGAAGGGGTGAGGGTGCCGGTCGGCCTGCTCGACATCACGCTGTACCGGGACGACCTCACCACCCTGGCCTCCCAGCCCATGGTGAGGCGCACGGAAGTCCCCTTCGATATCACCGACCGGGTGGTAGTGCTGGTGGACGACGTGCTGTACACCGGGCGCACGGTACGGGCCGCGCTGGACGCCCTCATCGACCTGGGCCGCCCCAAGTGCATCCAGTTAGCGGTACTCATTGACCGCGGACACCGGGAACTCCCTATCAAGGCCGACTACGTGGGCAAGAATGTACCCACTTCCAGCAACGAAATCGTCACGGTGAGGGTGGTGGAAATCGACGGCAAGGACGAAGTGGTGATCGAGGAACTGGTGGAAGACCAGCAGTCCCTTTAATCGAGTCCCGAGAGGCTCGCAAGGGAGGAAGAAATCGGCCGGTCACCGGGTGACAGCCTTCCCTGCGACATGGACAGGGAAGGCTTTTTTGGTGCGCCGGTGGCCGCAGGCGAAGGCGAGGAGGGCACGCAGATGGTTTTCGAGAACCGCAAGGACCTGCTGGGGATGAAGGGCCTGGGGGCCGATGAGATAACCGCCATACTGGACGTGGCGGTGCCCATGAAGGACATCATTTCGCGCGACATCAAGAAGGTGCCGCCCTTGCGCGGCAAGGTGGTGGTCACGCTCTTCTACGAGCCCAGCACCCGCACCCGCACCTCGTTCGAGCTGGCCGGCAAGTACCTCTCGGCCGACACCGTCAACCTGGCGGTGACCACCAGCAGCGTGCAGAAGGGGGAAAGCCTGCGCGACACCATCAAGACCATCGAGGTGATGGGCGCCGACCTCATTGTCATCCGTCACTCCATGAGCGGGGTGCCGCACTACGTGGCGCGCAACACCTCCATGCGCGTCATCAACGCCGGGGACGGCGTGAACGAGCACCCCACCCAGGCGCTGCTCGACATGTTCACCATACGTGAACGCAAGGGCACCCTGGAGGGGCTGACGGTGGCCATCCTGGGCGACATCCGCCACAGCCGGGTGGCGCGTTCCAACATATTCGGACTGCAACAGTTCGGTTGCCGGCTGCGGGCCATCGGGCCCCCCACCTTGATGCCCCCCGGGCTCGAATCCCTGGGGGTGGAGGTCTTCCATTCACTGGAAGACGGCCTGGAGGGGGTGGACGTGGTGAACGTGCTGCGGCTGCAGCGGGAGCGTCAGCAGCAGGGGCTCTTTCCCACCCTGGAAGAGTATGCCGCCCGTTTCTGCCTCACCCCCGAGCGTCTCAGGCCGGCCCGGCCGGACGTCCTGGTGCTGCACCCCGGGCCCATGAACCGCGGTGTCGAGATCTCCGGGGCGCTGGCCGACAGCGCCGTGTCAGCCATCAACGAGCAGGTGACCAACGGGGTGGCGGTGCGGATGGCGCTGCTGTACCTGATGATGGGAGGGGCCAGGGATGAAATTGCTGGTTAAGGCGGGGAGAGTCATCGATCCAGCCAACGGCCTGGATGAAGTGGCTGACGTGCTGGTGGCCGACGGCGTGGTGGCAGCGGTGGGGCGTGACCTGGCGGCGGGAGAGGCCCAAGTGCTGGACGCCAGCGGCAAGGTGGTGTGCCCGGGGTTCATTGACCTGCACGTGCACCTGCGCGAGCCAGGCCTGGAATACAAGGAGGATATCCGCACCGGGACGCGGGCGGCGGCGCTGGGCGGCTTCACCACCGTGTGCTGCATGCCCAACACCCGTCCGGTGGTGGACAACTTCGCCCTGGCCAGCTTCGTGCGCCGGCGCGGCGAGGAAGCGGGGCTGGTGCGCGTGCATCCCATCGGCGCCATCACCAAGCAGCAGCAGGGAAAGGAAATGGCAGAGATGGGGGGCATGGTGGCCGCCGGCTGCACCGCCTTCTCCGATGACGGACGCCCGGTAATGAACGCCGAGGTGATGCGGCGGGCCATGGAATACGCGCGCATGCACGGCGCGACCATCATTTCCCACTGCGAGGACCTTGACCTGACCGGCGACGGGCAGATGCACGAGGGGTTCTTCTCCACCCTGTACGGGTTGAAGGGCATCCCGGCGCTGGCCGAAGAGGTGATGGTGGCGCGCGACCTTCAGCTGGCGGAAGCGACCGGCGCGCGCCTGCACATCGCCCACGTGAGCACGGCCCGCGCGGTGGAGCTGGTGCGCCAGGCCAAGGCGCGGGGGGTGCAGGTGACCTGCGAGGCCACTCCCCACCACCTGGTGCTCACCGACGAGTGCCTGGGCACGTACGACACCGACTTCAAGGTGAACCCCCCGCTGCGCAGTGCCGCCGACGTGCTGGCGCTGCGCGAGGGGCTGCGTGACGGCACCATCGACTGCATCGCCACCGACCACGCTCCTCACGAGGTGGAGGCCAAGGACTGCGAGTTCAACCTGGCCTCGGCCGGCATTTCCGGCCTGGAAACCGCGGTGGCGGTGCTCCTCCACCACCTGGTGGCGCCCGGGCAGCTCAAGCTCCGGGACCTGGTGGCCTGCCTGACGGTCAAGCCGGCACGGGCCTTGCGCCTGCAGGGGGGTACGCTCACCCCCGGGCAGCCGGCTGACATTACCGTGCTGGACCTGGAGGAAACCCGCCGCGTGGAACCCGGGTGCTTCGAATCCAAGGGGCGCAACACCCCCTTCAAGGGGATGCTCCTCACCGGTTGGCCGTGGGCGACCGTGTGCGGGGGAAGGCTGGTAGCCCTGGCCGGCCGCGTCGTCGAGTAGGAGGGTGCCCATGGCGGCACCCGGGAGGAGGCTCCGCGAATG
>JARYMO010000014.1 GCA_029907055.1 Syntrophomonadaceae bacterium
TGCCCCCCGAGCCCACCGAGCGCCGCCTGGAGGACCTGCGCCGCTCGGTGCGCACCTACGAGGCCGCCCTGGGCCTGGCCCTGGACGGCGACGCCGACCGTTTCGGGGTGGTGGACGAGCGCGGCGAGTTCTTCCCCGCCAACCGCCTGCTGCCCATGCTGCTCGAGCACCTGCTGCAGACCCGCAGCTTCCGCGGCCCGGTGGCCCGCACGGTGGCCACCACCCACATGCTGGACCGCGTCGCCCGCCACTACGGGCTGGGGGTGGTGGAGACCCCGGTGGGCTTCAAGTACGTCAGCCAGTGCCTGCGCGAGCGGGGCTGCATCCTGGGCGGGGAGGAGAGCGGGGGCCTGTCCATCTTCGGCCACGTCCCCTACCGCGACGGGGTGCTGGCCGGGCTGCTGACCGCCGAGATGGTAGGGCGCGCTGGCAAGCCGCTGTCGGCGCTGTTCGCCGATTTCGCCGCCGTGCACGGGCGGGTGGAGTACGAGCGGCTGGACCTGCCGCTCAGCGAGCGCGACTGTGAGCGGGTGCGCGCCCACCTGCAGGAGTACACCCCCAAGGCCATTGCCGGGGTGAAGGTGGAGGACACCGTGCTGCTGGACGGCCGCAAGTTCTTGCTGGAGGACGGCAGCTGGGTGCTGGTGCGCCCCGCCGGCACCGAGCAGTTGCTGAGGCTCTACGTCGAGGCTCATGATCGCGTGCGCCTCGCCGATATACAGAAAGAGGTACAATTGTCCCTGGGACTGCTGGCCCAGTGAGGAGATGCCCGCCATGGCGCAGCGAAGGGAGCAGGAGATGAACCGCAGAGCGGTGACCCGGCTCAAGGGGCAGCCGCAGGTGCTGCCCGAGACCGGCATGCAGCAGCTGGAAGCGACGCTGGAGCAGATCGTGGCCACCGTCGACGGCGGCCGCCGCGAGTTCTACGAGGTGGCGGACGAGGCGCGCTCGGAGTGGACGCGCATGTCCTCCGAGCTCATCGACCTGCGCATGGAAATCGCCACCACCATCTCCCAGGTGGAGCAGTGCGAGCGCGAGGAGCGCATGGCCCGCCTGCGCCTGATGGAGGTCAGCCGGGACTTCAAGAACCACGACGAGAAGGACATCCGCGACGCCTACGAGAACGCCCGCCGCCTGCAGGCCAACCTGGCCGCCCTGCGCGAGAAGGAGCGCCAGCTGCGGCTGCGCCGCGACGAGCTGGAGCGCATGGTGCGCCAGGTGGAGGACATCGCCCAGCGGGCGGAGAGCCTGGTGGAGCACGTCAGCATGGCCATGAAGGTCCTGCAGGGCAACCTGGGGGCCCTGAGCGCCCAGGCCGGCGAGGCCAGCGTCAAGCAGCAGATGGGCGCCTACATCATCCAGGCCCAGGAGGAAGAGCGGCTGCGGGTGTCGCGCGAGCTGCATGACGGGCCGGCGCAGAACATGGCCAACATCGTCATGCGCCTGGAGCTCATCGAGCGCCTGTGGGAGCGCGACCAGCAGCGGGCGCGGCGGGAGATATCCGACCTCAAGAAGGTGGTCAAGCACAACCTGGGCGACATCCGCCGCATCATCTTCGACCTGCGGCCGATGGCGCTGGACGACCTGGGGCTGGCCCCCGCCATCCGCCGCTACCTGGCCGAGTACGGCGAGCGTTTCGGCATGGAGATCGAGTTCGTGTTCTACGGCGACGAGCGCCGCCTCGACCCCGCGCTGGAGGTGGCCATCTTCCGCGTCATCCAGGAGGCCATCACCAACGTGCGCAAGCACGCGCGCGCTACCCGCACCCGGGTGGAGCTGCGCATGGGCGGGGCGGAGGTCGGGGTGGTGGTGCACGACGACGGCAAGGGTTTCGACCGCGAAACGCTGCTCAGCCGCGCGGGCAGGAGTTTCGGCATGATCGGCATGAAGGAGCGGGTGAACCTCTTCGGCGGCGAGTTCCACGTGGAATCCGCCCCCGGGCAGGGCACGCGCATCAGCCTGCAGGTGCCGCTGGCGCAGGAAGGGGAACGGGAGCACGATGGGGAAAGTGAGGGTTCTGATAGCTGACGACCACGCCCTGATGCGGGCCGGCATCCGCAACCTGCTGGAAACCGACGAGCGCATCGAGATCGTGGGGGAGGCCGGTGACGGCCAGGGCGCCATCAACCTGGCGCGGCGGCTGCAGCCGGACGTGGTGCTGATGGACGTCAACATGCCCGGCACCGACGGGGTCACCGCCACCCGCATCATCAAGCGCGAGCTGCCGCAGACCAACATCATCGCCCTCACCGTGTACGAGGACGACCAGGTGGTGGACATGATGAAGGCCGGGGTCTCGGCCTACGTCCTCAAGGACGTGGCCGCCGAGGAGCTCATCGGCGCCATCCACAAGGTAGTGGAGGGCAACGTCATCATCCACCCCCGGGTCATGCACCGGGTGGCGCGCGAGTTCACCCGCGACGAGAGCCGCCAGGCGGCAGCCCGCCTTACCAAGCGCGAGCGCGACGTGCTGGCCATGCTGGTCAAGGGCTTCGCCAACAAGGAGATCGCCGACGCCATGTTCATCAGCGAAAAGACGGTCAAGAACCACCTCACCAGCATCTTCCGCAAGCTGGACGTCAAGGACCGCACCCAGGCTGCCATCTACGCGCTGAAGCAGGGGATTGTGAAGGAGGAGTGAGGAACGTCGTCGTTCTTTCTATACGTACGATGTACGAGAGGTCAGTGAAAGCCAGCTGGAATCATGAGTGGCGACCAACGATAATGGGAGGCCCGCAACGGGCTGGAGATCGCGGCGATAATTCGGCCGGGCTAAGAAGACTTGTAGATGTGATAACCTTCATAAACCAGAACACCAATCAGTGTCACCATCAGGAGAGGATAGACGACGACGGAAAGGCCAACGTCGGCGAAAAAGTAGTAGTAACTCATGGGGACAACGAGTAGGGACAGCATTACGGCATAGGCCAGGTCAAAGCGACTGGGCTGGCTCTTGTTAAGAAACAAGAACAGCGGAATCAAGACGTGTATGAGCGTGTAGTCCCAAGACATGTAAGGGAGCAGCAGCATAGCCATCGCCAACAGGCTTACTTGAGCCCAGAGGCGGTGTTCTACAACAATGACCCACCCCGCTAGTCCGAGAAACACTATCAACACCCCCGCCAGATACCCGACCGACGGAGGGTGTTCAAGCCCAAAGAAAAGCCTGTAAACAGCCCAAAGAGAATGAGCATGCGACACGCCGAGAGTGGGCAGGATGGTGCTTGCGGACGCCCACTGGTGAAGAGAGGCGGCATGAGCTTGGAGCACTTGGAGGGCTGTTGTGCCCGACCATTTGGCCAGCAGGGCGTAGCCGGTGCAAGTCATGGCGAAAGCCAGCACTGCAGTTACAACAGCCTCGCTGTAGAGGCGTCTGGAAATCAGGAGGGGCAGCATCACCGCTGGGTAGACCTTCATGCTTATGGCTAAAGCCAGCAAAGGGAGTGCAGGGCGAGGACGACTTGCCCTCAGGGCCGTGAGGAATGCAGTCGTGCACAAGAAGAGCAACATTTCGACATTCCCACGTTCAACGAGCGTGAGGACGGGATAGGAAGAGAGGATAACGAATGGGGCTGACTGCCTGAGGATTCCATTGGGCAACAGTGGCGACAGCCACCGTTGGCACAGAAGGAAGACCCCGGTCAGGAAGGCCACTGTCATCAGCAGGTGGCCCCACGCATGGGGTAGGTCTCCCAGAAGGCTCACGAGAATAAGTGCTGGAGGCAATTCGGGCATCAGGAAGTCGTCAGAAGAGTATGGCCTGCCAGAATTGACTGCCGCCAAGACGCCGCGAAAGTCCACAAAGACGCTGCGGTCGTAGTAGAGGAACGTCGCGTACGGATAGTCAGTCTTCAGGACTTGCCAGCACACCATATGGAACAGCATGGCCAGGACTGTTCCACCGAGGATGATACGAAAGACGAGCATTGCCAGTTCGCGATTCCGGGCACAGGTGGATTCTTCGGCCGATCCGTTCAGTTGTCAACACCTCCAACTGCTACCAGGAAACCGCATCCGAGAAGGTCGGTCTACCTGTTAGATGCTAGGCGAACGAACGAGAGCAAACGTGGAAAGAGAGGCTGTTGCGTAGCGAGCTCCGTCTTAATCGAAGGCGTAGAATGATACCGAGTCGTCCGCGCAGATCCAGTTGTGCTTCAGCTTCCAGCGGCCTGCTTTTTCGATGTTTTCGGGATGCTGTCACGGGTAATGTGTCCGTCCGTGAACCACTCGTTGTAGACTATTGCGAGACGTGCACTTCTCCTGACCACCAGGTCCTGTACAGCCTTCGCGGAACAACTCTGCTGGCGTTTCAGTTCTGCGACCTCCCGGTCGGCCAGCCCAACAAGGTCGATGACGCGTGTATCCGACAAGTAACACACTGCGCCAATGGCATGCACCTTAAGGGCTGCTTGGGGATAGTAATGCGCGAAAAATAACTCCATCTGGTATTGTTGGTGGTAGATGTTCGCCGACGAACGAGGGGGTGACAGCGAGGGCAATGCCTGCTGCGTGTGCCAAAGGCAGGCAACAGATTACTTACTATTGCGAGTACAGAAGGAACGGAAGACTGCAGCTTGGGCAATCCATGGGGATGTCCACCCGCCTCGGGGCGCCGTGGCCTGATCGCCAGTGTGCCAACGACTCCGATGCAGCCCAGTGCGACCAGATCCCGTTCATATCGCATGAACTGATTGGCGTAGGTCCAGAACAAGGTGAGATGAAGCATCGCGACAGATAAGAACATGCGCGTCCACAAGGAGGCAAGCCCGCACCCTGGCTTACCCGCAGTAACGACGCGCAACGCTACCACTGCGGCTGCCATGAGTCCCAGCACGTGCTTTCCCCAAGAAAACCGCATTGCGAGCGTTCGCAACAGTGCACTCCAGTTGCCGGTCAAGGCGAAGTGGGACAGATCCGCTTTCAAGAGGATGGAATTGGGTAAGAAATGCCACCCGAATGCGAGAAAAATGACTCCGTACAGTAGAACCGGCAACGATCCAAGGAATGCAAGTTCCGCGGCCTGCCGGTAGCTCTTCTGGAAGACGTAGAGTGTCGCAATGAGTGTGACCAGGAACAGGCCCTCGTAGCGCGTCATGACTAGCAATGGGCAAAAAGCAAGCAAGGACCTGTAGCCGCCGAGTTTGGCTGGACACGAGGTGTTGGACAGTGCCGGTGGCGCCAGGAACGTAATCAGACTGGCAAGCAACATGAAGAGAACGTGTTCCATACCCGAGATAACGAGCGATGGCAACACCGTCAGGAACATTGTCGCAAGTAGTCCTGCCGTCATTGCCCGTTGCGAGCAACCGCACCGGTAAAGAGCTGTGTACCAAACGACAACTGAAACCGAGGCGAAGATGAAATTCAGTACGAGAGGAGCCCATTCACCCTGAGGGCGGATGCAGTGCGCGAAGGCGAGTAAGGCAGGCCAGAGGATTGAAGTTGTGGAGGAGGAGAACTCATGGGGGCGACTCCCCACACCCCGTGCCTAGCCAGATTCTTGGCGACAGCCAGATGGATGTACGGGTCATCGAGCGAATAGACAAAATGACCATTGGTCTGGCGCAACGCCAGGTGAAGGAATAGTGCGACCATGAAGTTCAGCGTTGCCAACGAGGCCAGTAGCGACCAGTGGCGTTGCATGATTGTCACAATGCCTCACCTGCACCAGAGATTGGCGAGCGGAGGGGAAGGAAAGCATCTGGCTTCGGGGACACTTGCAATGCGGTGGCCATTCCGCACGGCGATCACGCGGCCTGTTGGAGGATTGGGACGACGACCAGGCGCCTTAAGCCGAAGGAGTATTGTGCGGCACATTCTGAATGATCCTCGTAGTATTGTTGACGCTTCTGTCAATTCCTCCCTCAAGATACACGAAGGCGCCCATCAGGAGAATGGCGACCAGAAATACTACGAGGGCATATTCGGCCATTCCCTGACCGTCTCGCTCTCGGCAAAATCTGATGAGTCTGATTCTTTCCGTACCCCGTTGCGCCTCCCGTTATGCGGAACTGGATTCCGATCCAACTGCAGCGCAATGCCAGTTAGACAGGAACCATGATAACTGAAGAATAGTAAGCCGGATTCTCCCGCACAACCCTCAAAAGTGCCATTGTCGTTTTGCCTGGGAGTCGGTGCCCGCTGATTGGCGCAACGAAACGGCCTTGACGCAAGCGTCTGGGAAACCGATATTGTGAGTGGGGATGGAGCATCAGCGTGACGAAGTAATCGAGGTGGACTATTATGAAGACAGTCATTCTCGCCGGGGGCATGGGAACCCGCATATCCGAAGAAACTGATGTCCGGCCCAAGCCTATGGTAGAAATTGGTGGTAGGCCTATCCTGTGGCATCTCCTGAAAATCTACTCATCCCACGGGGTTCAATGACTTCATTGTGTGCCTGGGCTACAAGGGCTACATCATCAAGGAATTCTTCATCAACTACTTCATGCACATGAGCAACATCACGGTTGACCTGCGCGATGGCAGCGTGCAGGTCCACGACAGCCAGGCCGAACCCTGGAAAGTGACCTTGGTTGACACTGGGGTGCACACCCAGACCGGGGGCAGAATCAAGAGGGTCCGGGAGTACCTGGGAGACCAGGCTTTCCTGCTGACTTACGGGGACGGCCTGGCGGACGTTGACCTGCGAGAGCTGGTGGCCTTCCATCGCGCACACGGGGGCCTGGTCACCGTCACCGCCGTGCAGCCGCCTGGCCGCTTTGGGGCCCTGCGCTTGGGAGGAGAGTCGCGCGTTGAGTCCTTCATGGAGAAGCCCCCGGGAGACGGGGCATGGATTAACGGAGGGTTCTTTGTCGTCGACCCGCAGGCCATCGATTTCATCGAAGGGGATTACACGTACTGGGAGGGCGAGGCGCTTTCAGCACTTGCCGCCCAGGGCCACCTTCATGCCTTCCGGCACACCGGGTTCTGGAAGGCGATGGACACTCTGCGGGACAAGCGCGAGCTCGAGACCCTGTGGGAACAAGGGCGTGCTCCCTGGAAGTCTTGGTAGCGGATCGTGAGGTCGGGCAACCATGCAAGGGGCATGAGCCGCGATACCCAGTTACCTCCCGGGGAGAGGAGTACCAGCCATTGGAATGCCACGCTTCATTGGGCGTTCTGTGCTCCGGGTCTAACGGGGCTGGCGAGATCATGGGGCATGCTTCTTGGCTCGAGCCTATTCAGTGCCAAGCCGCATTTTGTTTCGGTCGCCCCCGTTGCTGCGGCGGACAAGCGGGCTGAACTCCTCGCATACTCGCTTGCCTCCGTCGCTCTGCTGGTCTATTTCGTTGTTGTGGGTAGGGCGAGCAGGGCGCCAGGGGTCGCCTCGGGGTGGCTGGGACACCAGGGAAATCAATACTCGCGTCTTCGGGGCTTGTTCCTGGCGGTGGTCCTGACGTCCAATGTGGCAATGTCTTTCGGCGCCCTCGAAAGCTTGGCGGCAGCGTCCGTGGCGAGTTTTGCGTGGCTCGGTCTCTTCCTGGCCCCGTTTCTGGACCCGTTCGCAACCTGGCAACGATTGGCTGCTGGGGCTCAACGACTCTGCCCCTTGATGGACAGGGCCCTCCCAGTCGCGTTTGTTACGGTTTACTGCGTCATTGTGTACCTCCTGTTTCCATTCTTTTCCGGCAGTTTGCGCTGGATGAACGAATGGCTCAACCTCCCAGAATGTACCCTGGTTTCTGGGAAGTACGTTGACAATCTCGAATACCTCAACCAGCATCAGTTGCTCGGCACGCACAGCCGCTACGACCTGCGTAGGGACGGGCGCGGCGCGCCGGAGCCTAGCCCTGCGCAGACACTGAGGGTTCCCCTTTCGCCCGCCCTTGAATCGTTCAGTGAGCGTCACCCTCGCAAGTACTACTACGACGAGGGCCGCGGGGTATTAGTAGTAGTCGGCCGCGTGACCCCAGAAGAACATGTCGCCCTGCGCACCATGGCGAAGGACGCTACCGCCCGAAACTCGGTCGACGACTTCTGGTTCTCCAGCAATGCGGTCCAGGACGAGTGGGAGGCTCGGCAGTTGTCTTCGGAGGAGCGTCAATTCCTCTTCGACAACCGCATCGAGCTGATGTGGCAAGCTCCGGGCAACTGGATGTGGAATTGGATGTGGCACCACCACGCCTATGTGTTGCTTCCAGTCTTCGAGTATTCTGCCGGCAAGCCCCTGCAGGAAATCAATACCCAGTACGGGTGGATGAACGTCGTCCTCCTAGCTACCGTGCTTGAATGGTTGGGAGGAGTGACCCTTCAACGCTACCTTTGTGCGTGGTTCGGGATATATCTCTTATACTACGCGCTCTTTCTCGGGTTGACATGGATGCTGTTGGGGCGACGCCCAGCCCTTGCTGTTTCGGCGGCACTGTTGGCGTGTAGCGGGTTGAGCCTGATGGGATTCGTCGCTCTCCCCCTTTCCCCGGGCTGGAGCCCGGCCCGCCACTTCCTGGATGTCTTCGTGATATTCTTTTTCTTCCAGTACGTTCGTTACCGAAGCTGGAAGCGGCTGGCAGCCGGGCACGCCGTGGCTCTGGTAGGGCTGGCCAACGAAATGACGTTTGGGCTCGCGCTGCTGGCTGCACTTCACGTGGCAACCTTGGGGCGAGCCGTCCTCGAAAGCAAGCTGCCGAACCTCGTCGATCTCGTTGCCGTGCTCGTCTCCGCCCTGTTCGCCGGCCTGATATTGATGTTCGGAAGGGTAGGCACCAACCACCTGTTGCCTTATTACCTGCAGGGGTACATGAGTCAGCCATTGGAGCCAGCGATAATGGCGGGCCTCTTGCTGGCCGCTGCGGCGGGCTACGGCCTGCTCTGGCTAAGTCGAGGCACGACTGGATATCTGCGCCCTGTCGCGCTGCTGTTGCTCGTCTACTGCCAGGGCTTGCTGGTCTACTACGTGTGGAACACTTCGCGGTTCCACTTTCTAAGCCTCCTGCCGCTCATGGGGCTGACTATGGGCGTGCTCCTCGCCCTGACCGTGGAGGCAAATCCAGGATTTCAACGGGTTGGGAAATTAGTGGGGTGCTCGGCACTTGCTCTCTCGACATTTGTCTTCGTTCTCGGCTTGGGAATCTACCATGGGTCAAGAGCGCAGTACGAGCGCATCTTCAGCACGCACCAAGTCCATGAGTGGAAATTCACGCGGGCGAGCATCGAGTCGACCGTGGACCCAGCCTATTTTGAGAGCGCCGTGCAGCTTCTCGTAAAGTATGCGGGGGGAGACGACGCGGTGTATATCATTTCCAAATACGACAACATCGTGCCGTTCTTGGCCGGCAAGTACAGCGCGATGCCATTTTTCGAGTTGTCTCGATTCACAATTACTGAGAGCGAAATCCAACGGAGTGCAGAGCTTATTACGCGAGCCAAGCCCCGCTTCCTGTTCGTGGATACTGACGTCACGCGCAGCTTTCTGCCTGATGCCATCGACGCGGCAACAGAATATGTCGGATTCCTGCACGGAGAGTCAGTCGAGCGTGCACTTCGACTGAGTGCGCTGGGAGAGGTCTTCCAACGGGTGAAGTCGCAGTATGAGTTGGCCGAAGAGGGGCTCTTGCTCAGTGTGTATGTCAGGCGCGATGCTTGTTCCCCCATCCCTATGGTGAAGGGACTGCAAAATCGGGCTCAGTAGCCGGTGCGGAACGAGTAGTGCTTGTGGCCCAGGTAGCTGAAGGCAACAGTGGCAGGAACGACGAAGGCCTGGGCCAGCAGGGGACTGATGTGGAAGAGGTTCACCAGGGCGGGCAGGAGTGCCAGCGCAAAGAGGGCGGAGCTTCCGTAGACCACGTAGAAGCGCAGGTATTCCCGCAAGCAATTGCCCCGGGTGCGGAAGACCAGGAATTTGTAGCCGAGATAGGCGTTGGTGATGGCCAGGATATTTGCGACAACCGCCACCGCCATGTAGTGCAGGGGCAGCACCATGAACAGCAACGCGAACACCCCGTAGCCGAATACCGTGTTCCACCCTCCGACCGCCAGGTAGCGGACCTTTTCGCCGTGCTGGTTAAGCATCTCTTGGAGCGGCGTGACGCTCACTCTCCTGACCTCCCACGGGCAGGCTTCCTGTCGGGTCCCCCCGTCCCAATAGAAGAAGAGGATTCAGTGGTGTGTGGACCAGTCTTGCTGGGCCCTGCACCATTCAATGGTTCTCCTTATCCCTTCTTCGAACGGCACCTGGGGCTCGAAGCCGGTGTCCCGCCTGAGCGTTTCGATATCAGCGCATAAGTACATCACTTGGTTCTCACCATACTCCCTCTCGCCGATGCCGAGCGGAAGGGACGGATCGATGGCATCCCGCAGGATGCGAACGTAGTCCAGGAGGGGCCTGGCGACGCCGCTGCCAACATTGTATATGGCCTGGTCCTTGCCGTGGAGCCCCAGCAGGAAAAGGGCCCGGGCAGCGTCGGAGCAGTAGAGGTAGTCCCAGACCTGCTCGCACCGAGTCAAGGCGGGAGCCTCCCCCTGCAGAAGCTTCCGTATGGCATACACAATCATGCCGTCATGACTGTCGTTGGGACCGTACACGCTGAAGATCCGCGCCCAGGTGTGCGTAATCCCCACCTGCCGGCTCAACAGTGCGCTCATCCGTCCTGCGGCAAACTTGGCGATACCGTATGCGTTTTCGGGTTTAACCGG
Source organism: Syntrophomonadaceae bacterium (assembly GCA_029907055.1). GTDB lineage: Bacteria > Bacillota > Syntrophomonadia > Syntrophomonadales > Syntrophothermaceae > JARYMO01. Next base: position 10,636 of record JARYMO010000014.1, read on the forward strand.
CAGGTCGGGTGTGGCCGGACGAGTGAGTCTCCCGTATTCCGCCTGGGATCCTGCCCCCACGAACCTCGTGCAGCCGAGGGCATTGGCTGCCAATACTGCCTTCAGGGTGTGGCTGATGTCAAGACTCTGCAGACAGACTTCGTGTCGGTTGGCAATCCCGTGCCCGCCCCATCCCAGGTGAAAGAAGACGTCGGCTGTGCCCGACACGAGCGACGGAAGACGCTCGATTTGCTGAAGGTCACACTCAACGATCTCCAGTCGTTGGTTGCCACTTGGAAGTCGTGCGACCTTTCGCGATTCCGGGCGCACTACGGCCACGACACTTACATCGTGCAGAATACAGTACTCCGTCAGTGCGGTGCCAATGATGCCTGTAGCGCCGGTGATGACAACCCTCATCGTGTTATCTCCCAATGTTTTCGCGTGGATGTTGGGCCAATCCTCTTGTCTTGAACTGGTCTACGCCACGGACGCGCGGCGGCAAATCCCCTCTGGGGCTGGCACCAGATGTCGCGGGCGTCGCCTCGGCATGACCTAGGCGGGTTCCAGTCCGGTCTCTCTGAGAACGTAAACCTGCGTGTGATCCGCTGTATTAGCCTCCCGGATGTTACGGACAATCTCGTCGGCGTAGCTGAAGGCCATGATGATGAGGATGTCCACCGGACAAGCATTCAGCGTTGAAGGAGCCACGATCGGTATGTGGGTTGCGGGAGCGTACCTGCCTTGCTTGAAAGGCGCGGAATCCACAATATACTCTAAACGATGGGCGACACCGGACATTGAAATGAGAGCTAACGCGTGGTGTCCCGCCCCCCACGACGCGATGCGTTTATCCTCGAAACGAAGGAAGAACCCTTGCAGTTCACGACAGAGCTGCTCACTGTTGTCGCGCAAGGAGCGTGCTCTCACCGGAGACCGTTTCCTGACCCACAGCGAAATCATGTTGTCGTGCCATACCTTTCGGCAATCGAGGGGCTCAAATCCGTTTATGCTGATCGCTGTGGATAGCGTACTTTGGGTGAAGTATGATAGATGATCAGCAATGAACTCATGGAATCCCCCGTGCTGAAGACTGTATTCGAAGTCCGGTGCCTCGACCAAACCAATCGCACCTGCCGAGAGGTTGTTGCATATGCCCCGCAATGTGGAGTTGGGATCGGGAAGATGCTCCAGGAAGTTAAGCATGATAAATCCGTCGAAGGGGGCGCCCGGAACCACGGTATCCTCGGTTTCAATAAATCCTTGTGAGACTTCCAGGCCATCCCGCCGACACTGACGGACGGAATCCGGAGAATACTCCAAACCGTAGACATCGACGCCACAATCGCGCAGAATTCGCAGGTATTCCCCCCTTCCGCATCCCACCTCGAGAACCTTCTTGCCTGCCAGGTTGAACTCGCGCACGAAATCCCGGAACTGCTGTCGGCGGAAGGCTTTCATCTCTTCTGAAATCCCCGTGGCCCGTATGACTTCCCGGTAATACGGGACCGGGTCATTGCTCAACTGGACCAGTCCGCAACCCGAGCACTGGCAGACCTCGAGCAGCACTCCGTGGTCTTCAGCCAGTTCCTTGGCGGTCGGGAGGTACTGGGCAGATTTCGGCATGTTAGGCAGCCTCAGCAAGGGCTGTCCATGAAATCGAGCCCCACACACCCGGCAGCGGTCAACCGGCATGGCAAGACGTCACCTCCCGAACGGGTTCGTGCCCGTGATTGATGTTCACGACTCGTCGAGCAGCGGGATCAGCATGTTTTCCCTGAGTTCGTCGCGGTCCAGGAACGGCCACAGGTCCTCCAGCGGCCGGGACACCATGGAGCCATCCTCTCTCTGCACTGACGACAGCCGCGGCGCGGTGGCCTGGTCTGGTGCGGTCAGCACCTCGCAGACCACCGGGCCATGGCTGGCGAGGACGTCAGCGACCTGCTGGCGCAGCTGGGAATGGTCGCTGATGGCGACGGCGCGCAGGCCGTAGGCCCGGGCAACGGCCGCGATATCGGGGAGCGTCAGCCCGCTTGACGCGTCACTGCCCACGTAGCGGCCCTCGAAGTAGCTTCGCTGTGCGGCACGGATGGAGGCGTAGCCCTGGTTGTTCAGCACGAAGAACTTGATGGGAAGCTGTAGCCGACTGACGGTCTCCAGCTCCTGGATATTCAGCTGAAAGCCGCCGTCGCCGTTGATGCACACCGTGCGCCGCCGGCCGCTGGCCAGGCAGGCGCCGATGCTGGCCGGCAGCCCGAACCCCATGGACCCCAGGCCCTGGTTGTTGAGGACCCGCTGCCCCTTCCTGACCCTGAAGGCCTGGAAGGTAATCTCGCTGCACGCTCCCGAACTGCCGGGCACCAGCAGGTCCTGCTCGCCCAGCAGGTCGGAGAGCACGTCGACCAGCGCGTAGGTGTTGACGTAGCCGGTGTCCTCCCAGTGCGCGGCGGTGATTACAGGGTACTTGCGCTGCCACTCCTTGCAGCGGGCGAGCCACGCCCCCCACTCCTGCCTGGGTTCTCCCGCCGTCTGCTGAGCCAGGGCGCGCACGAAGGAGCGAGCATCGGCGCAGATGGGCAGCTCCACCGGCGGCGAAAACTTCTGCAGCTCGCGTTCGTCGACGTCCACCACCACCTTCGCGGCACCCCGCGCCAGCTGTTGATGGCTGTATCCCACCTGGGCCACGTCCAGGCGGGCCCCCACGGCCACCAGGCAGTCGGCGTTCTGCAAGGCGAAGTTGGCGCCCCGCTGTCCGATCGAACCGGGGCGTCCGCAGTACAGGGGGTGGTCTTCGGGAACGAAATCGGCCGCCTTCCAGGTGGTCAGCAGGGGGATACCGAGCCGTTCGACCAGGGCGACGAACTCTTCGACGGCCCCGGCCAGGCGCAGGCCGTTTCCCGCCAGTATGACGGGCCGTTGCGAGCGCCAGAGGATCTCGATCAGGCCGCGGACCTGCCCATCCAACAGTGCGGGAGAGGGGGTGCCGGCAGCCGGGGGACCGAACCCCTCCAGGCTGTTGACGTCGACCTCCGCGGCCTGCACGTCCAGCGGGATGTCGAGCCACACCGGCCCCGGACGCCCGCTCAGGGCCATGTGAAAGGCTCTTTCCAGGTGGTAGCGGATGGCACGGGGTTCGGTCACGGTCACCGCGTACTTGGTGATGGGGCGGATGATGGACACGATGTCCACTTCCTGCATGCCCATCTGGCGCACGCCTCTCCCTGCCATCAGGTCGGGACGCTTGACCTGGCCGGAAATGACCATGCACGGAGTGGAATCAACCCAGGCCGCGGCCACCCCGGTGACGGCATTGGTCCCCCCCGGCCCAGTGGTTACCAGCGCCACCCCGACACTGTTGGTGTACTGTGCGTACGCTTCCGCCGCGATGGCCGCGGCCTGCTCGTGCAGGCACGAGACATGCTCCAGGCTCCGGTTCCGGCCCAGCGAATCGACCAGGTGCATGCAGCCTCCGCCGGGCAGCATGAATACATGCCGAACCCCGCGCGCGGCCAGAAAGTCCATGACGTAGTCTGAGAGCTTGATGGGTCTTCACCTGCCTTCCCTGGGTGCGCGCCGCGGCCGCGGTCAGCCTTCAGTCGTGGTCTGCCAGTTGCTGCAACACCTGCGCCAGCGTCAGGGAGCCCCGGTTCCAGGGGCGCTGAACCAGCAGTCCCCTGATGCCCAGGTCCTCGAGCCCGCGCAGGTTGTCTTCGTTGTCATCGACCAGGAAGTCTCCTCTGCCCAACCAGCGGAGGTGGCT
>JARYMO010000289.1 GCA_029907055.1 Syntrophomonadaceae bacterium
CGGGCCCCACGCACGCTACTCCATCGGGGTTCGCGGTTTCATCGACCGTTCCCCCGGCCGCAGTGCCACTGGCGACCGGCCATGCCTGCGGGTCCCATGCACCCGCCGGCTCCAGCGAGTACCAGGGGCGCGGGGCGCCACTCTCCGGTGCCGCCGGGGGGGTTGAGCAGGCGGGCACTGACGCGAGGCCCCCCGCTCCCACGGCAGGGACATTCGCCGCCGCTGCCGGCATGGCTGGCCACGCCTGCGGTTCCCATCCTCCCTCCGGCTCTAGCGAGTACCACGGCCGCCGCGCCTGCGCCGGGGCCGGCCTCTCCTGCGCCAACGCGGCGGCGGGGCCGGCACCCCAGGCCACCCCCGCTTCCCTGGCGTTTTCACCGGTCATGTCGCCTGGGCCCTCCGCCGCAGCGGGAGGCCCCTCTCCCTGCACCGTCGGCCCGGCCAGGCCAGGCCCCCCTTCTCTCCACGTCGCGTCCATCACCTGCACCTCGACGCCAGGGTAATCGCGCGCCAGCACGCGCACCAGGTCCTCCGCGCGGAGGCTGCCTGGCAGCGCTGGGTCCAGCAGCACACGGTCCACTCCCCCTCGCTTGAGGGCAAGGATGAGGCGCCCCTGGTTGTGCACGCAGGGGTGCCCCTCCCATCTGCGGTCGAGGTTGTCCGGATGGATGGCAACAATCACGGTCTAGCCCTCGCTCAGGGTCCTCAACTGGGCCCGGTATTCCTCCCAGCGTTGCTCGTTGGCCGCGGTTTCTTCCTTCAGCAGTTCCTGTTCAGCCTGTTTCTCTGCCAGCAGGCTCATCAGCCGGTCTACCTCGGCGTTGACCACCGCCAGCTGGGCAGTGAGCTCCTTGCGCTCGCTCTCCGTCTGCCGCATGCAGTCGACCAGTTGCTGGATCTTCTCCAGCCAGTCGTCGTGGGAGAACCCCGTTGGCTGGGGTGTCCCGGTGGCTGGTGCACTGGTCTCGGGCACGCTCGGTGCCACTTCTCTGGCCATGAACTCGTTCACGCAACCCTCTCCTTCCTGTGGCCGCTTGCCCGGCGACAGTGTTATCCATCGTTCGGAATACATGTGAAGCAGGTCCTCGAGTTCTTCCCTGTAATTCCGCACGGCCCGTCCCCCTGCGTCGCGCAAGCGCATGCAATTAGGCTTTTGCTCCTAATTGTCCCAGCTATTTATGCTAATCGGGACTAAGGTCGCAAATGTTGAGCTCCCACCTCCCTCGCGTCTGTCATCCTGGCGCGATTAGGCCTTGATTTCTCGTTCTTATCGCCTATTCCGCCTGCTCGCATGTTTTGTCGCAGGGTTCCGGCCGTCAGGACTCGCGCCACCCTCCAGCCTGCCTTCCCGCCCCTGCACGCACAGGTTGACCAGGGGGCAGCAGGCACAGCGGGGGTTCCGGGCCAGGCACACCGCCTTGCCCAGGCACACGATGAGCGCATGGTACTCGTTGAACAGGGGTTCGTCCGCCGGCAGGTTGGCCATGAACAGCTCCTGCACGTGGTGGTAGTCGGCATGGGGCTCGACCAGCCCTAGTCGTGAGAAGATGCGGCGGGTGTAGGCGTCCACCACGAACAGGGGACGGCGGGCAGCGTAGAGGATGATGCTGTCGGCGGTTTCCGGGCCGATTCCCTTGAGGCCCAGGAGAGTGCAGCGCAGCACGGCAGTGTCCTGGGCCAGAAAGCGGTCCAGGTCCCCGCCAAAGGCGTCCTGCACCATCTTCACCAGCGCCTGCAGGCGCGCCGCCTTCTGGTTGTAGTAGCGGGTGGGGCGAAGGAACTCGGCCAGTTGCGACGCAGGCAGCGCCGCCAGGGCGGGAATGGAAAGCAGCCCGCGGGACTTGAGGGCGAACAGGGCCTTTTCGACGTTGCTCCAGGCGACGTTCTGCGTGAGCACCGCACCCAGGACGATTTCCAGCTCCGAGTCCCCCGGCCACCAGTGCTGGGGCCCGAAGGCCGCGTACAGGAGGTCATAGATGGTCATCAGGCGCTCGCGCATGCCGGTGTCCACTGGCGTCCAGCCTCCTGCCCAAGGCAACCGCGAACCGCCGGCACCGCCGCACGGGACGTCAGTCCGGCTGCGGCGCGCGGACGGCCCCCTGCCCTCAGTGTAGCACAGCCCG
>JARYMO010000290.1 GCA_029907055.1 Syntrophomonadaceae bacterium
AGCCGTAACGGCGGCGAACTGGCCCGCCCCCCCGTCCGGCAGGTCGTCCCGGGTGACCGAGGTCACCACCACGTGACGCAGGCCCAGTGCTTCCACCGCCTGTCGGATGCGGCGCGGCTCCCCGGCATCCACCGGTCCCGGTTTTCCGTGCGGCACCGCACAGAAGGCACACGTGCGCGTGCAGGTCTCACCGAGGATGAGAAAGGTGGCGCAGCCATGAGCATAGCACTCCACCCGGTTGGGACAGCGCGCGCTGCGGCACACGGTGTGGAGGCGGTGCCTCGCCAGGGTGAGGTCGGTATTTCCCGCCGCGTCTTTGTCCTCCTGCCGGCAGCGCGAGGCCCTGACGGCCTGCAGCAGCCACGACGGGACCGGCGCCTGCCCGCGCACCGCCATCGCTCTGCCCTCAGATGCTCCGCCGCAACCTGCGCGGCGGGACCAGCACCACCGCGCAGGTGGCGCGCCTGGTGACCGCGTGCGCGGTGCTGCCCAGCACCAGTTCCGTCAGCATCCCCTGGCCTCGGGTACCCATCATGATGAGCGTGACCCCCAACTCCTGCGCCGTGGCCAGGATAGCCCGCGATGCCGATCCCTGCGTCACCCTCACCGCGCAGCGCACGCCCAGCCCCTCGAACTCCTGCCGCAGACCCTCCAGCCACTCCTCTGCCTGGGCGCGGGCGCGCTCCAGCTCCTGCCGGTCAGCGGCCCGCTCCACCGAGGAAAGAAGGGTGACGCTGCCCATCACCCCCGCCATCTCCTTGGCGATGTCCACCACCCGCGTGGAGTAGGCCGAGAAATCGATGGGGAGCAGGACGGACTGAAACATCTGGCGGCAGGCCCGCAGGCAGGTGTCAGAATCCACGTTGGCCAGCTTTTCCACCAGCACCGGCACCGTGGAGGTGCGGATGAGGTCGGCGGTGGTGCTGCCCAGGAACACCTCTTTCACGAAGCCCTTGCCGTGCGAAGCCACTACGATAAGGGATGCCTTCTCCTCCCTGGCAACGCGCACCAGTTCGGCGGCCGGGAACCCGACCGGCACCGCCGTCTTGACCTGCAGGCCCAAGGCCTCCAGCGCCTCCTTCTTCCTGTCAAGGAGCGCCCGGTCAAGGTCGCCCAGGCCCACTGCCGCGCCCCCCGGCGTCCTGACGTCCAGCACGTGGACCAGCACGATCTCCTTGAGCCCGATGCTCCGCAGTTCAGCCACGCAGTCCACCAGTTGCGCCGCCTGCGGAGAGAAATCCGTCCCCACGACCGCCTTCTCCACCAGCATGTTCATTCCCCCCGCTCTCTCTTACCCACCCCTACCCCCACTGCCCGCTCCCGGGCAGCAGGTGGATGGACTGTCCGCAGGCCGCCTGCGCCGCCTCCAACAACGCTTCTGACATGGTAGGGTGAGCGTGGATGGTCTCCATGATGCCGCGCACCGGGATGCGGTGGCGCATGGCCAAAGCGATCTCCGCCACCAACTCGCTGGCGTGCGCCCCGATGACGTGCCCGCCCAGCAGCTGGCCGCTGGGAGCCTCCACCACCAGCTTCACCAGGCCCTCCCACTCCCCCAGGGCCTGGGCCATGCCCAGGGTCTTGAGCGGAAACCGCACCACGTCGACCGTCCCCTGCGCGGCCGCCTGGGCCTCGGTGAGGCCCACGGCCGCGAATTCGGGCAATGCGAACACGCAGCGCGGGACCACCCGGTAGTCAATGCGCCTCTCCAGTCCGGCGGCGTTCTCCGCCGCCACGATACCCTCCGCGAACGCTACGTGGGCCAGCATCCAGCCGCCTATCACATCGCCGGCGGCGAACACCGCCGGGTGAGAGGTCTGCAGGCGCTCGTTCACCGCTATCGCCCCCTGTCGGCACTCGATGCCCGCATTCTCCAGGCCGATGCCTTCCACCCGGGGCGTCCAGCCGGTTGCCGCCAGCACCTTCTCCGCCGCCAGTTGCGTCCCGTCGCTCAACTGCACCACGGTCAACGCCCCTGCCGTGGCCTGCTCGACTGTCACCCCGGTCAGCACTCGCACCTTCAGCCGCCGCAGCATCCGTGCCAGGTATGTTGCCATTTCGGCGTCTTCTTGGGGGAGAATCCGGTCCTGGGACTCGACCAGGGTCACCTGCGCCCCCAGGGC
>JARYMO010000291.1 GCA_029907055.1 Syntrophomonadaceae bacterium
TGCGCGGCATGGCCCGGCGGGCGGTGGAAAAGCTGGCGGCCGAGGCCGGCCTGGCGCTGGGCCCGACCGGAGGCATCCTGGTGGACGAACACCTGCGCACCTCCGACCCTTACATCTACGCGGCCGGGGATGCCATCCAGGTCAAGGACCTGGTGCTGGGCAGGGACGCCCTCTTCCCGCTGGCCGGCCCCGCCAACCGCCAGGGGCGCCTGGTGGCCGACAACATCGCCGGGCGGACGGCCAGCTACCGCGGTGCCCAGGGGACTGCCATCGCCCGGGTCATGGACCTGGTCATCGCCGTCACCGGCGCCAACGCCAAGACGCTGCAGGCCATGGGACGGGAGCACCTGGCCTGCCATATCCACCCGGCTGCCCATGCCACCTACTATCCCGGGGGCAGCCAGATGTCGCTCAAGCTCCTCTTCGAGCCGGGCGGCGGCAGGGTCTTGGGGGCCCAGATCGTGGGCTTCGAAGGGGTGGACAAGCGCATCGACGTGCTGGCCACTGCCATTCGTGCCGGCATGACGGTGTTCGACCTGCAGGAGCTGGAGCTGGCCTACGCGCCCCCCTTCTCTTCGGCCAAGGACCCGGTCAACATGGCCGGTTACACCGCTGGCAACATCCTCAGTGGCGACGTGGAGGTGGTGTACTGGGACCAGGTGCCGGAGATGGTGCGGCAGGGCGCTTTCCTGGTGGACGTGCGCACGGCGCGCGAGCACGAGCAGGGGGCGGTCCCCGGGGCCCGCAATATCCCGGTGGACGAACTGCGCGCGCGGCTGGAGGAGATTCCGCGCGACCGGACGGTGCTGGTCTACTGCCAGGTGGGGCTGCGCAGCTACGTGGCCAGCCGCATCCTGCGCCAGCGCGGGTTCGCGGTGAAGAACATCTCGGGGGGCTACAAGCTGTACGAGGTGCAGGAGTGGGCGCGGTAGCCGGTCCGCGCGGTAAGCAAGGGGGGCATGCGAAGACCGGGGGCCTGTGCCCCCGGTCTTGTGCTGGTGTCCCGTTGCTGCCCGGGGTACGCGGGGTCCTGGCGGACAGCAGGAATGCGAAGAGGGCCCTCAGGCCCTCGTGAGCTCGATGGTGGCCGAGGTGGGACTCGAACCCACACGGGGGGCTACCCCACTTGATTTTGAGTCAAGCACGTCTGCCAGTTCCATCACTCGGCCCTGGCGCCTGCGGGAAGGCGCGCACAGTAATTATACCACACGCGGCAGCGGGCGCAACCGCGGGGAGGAGATGCCCGCGGGGGTGGCGAAACAAGAAGGCGGTGCCGTGAGGGCGGTTCCCGTGCCGGGCACGGTGTGGTATCGTACGGAGGAGAGCCATCGGCGGGCGAGGCGTGTCACGAGGTTCAAGGGGGTAGTGGCGCTGGGAGCGGGCGGGGAGAATGCAGTGCGCCGGGCGGCGCAGGGGGACTGGCGTGCCTTCGAAGCGCTGGTCGCCAGCTACGAAGAAGGGGTGTACGAGGCGGCATTCCGGTGCGCAGGCGATCACGAGGAGGCCGGCGAACTGGCCCAGGAGGCCCTGCGGCGGGCCTACGCCGGTCTCGAGAACGGGGCGGAGGACGAAGCGGGTTTCCGCACGGCCCTGTACGGGCAGGTGTTCCGCCTGTGCCGGGAGCGGTTGCGGGGGAGGAGACCGCGCGGGCCGGTCGAGGCCAGCGAAGCAGACTCCCCGCTGCAGGCGGCGCTCAATCGCCTGCCGCCGTCCTGGCGGCTGGCGGTGGTGGCCTCGGACGTGGCCGGGATGGAGATGGGAGCGGCGGCGGCGGCCCTGGGCTGGAGCGTGGAAGCTGCGAGGGCGTTCCTGGCCTGTGGGCGACTGGCGGTGCGGGAATGCATGGGGGGATTCGGGGAGGAGGCGCACCCCGGGGAGCTGCCCTGCGACGTGACGCGGGCCCTGGTGTACGCCTGTCCCAGCGCGGAGCTGCTGGCAGGCGAGGCCGAGCGCCTGGAGTCCCACGTGGCAGAGTGCGAGCGCTGTCGGCAGGCCGCCGAGCACGCGCCGCTGGCCACGGCGGGGGAGCGGGAGAGGGTTGCGGTCCCCGCCGCCTTTGCCCAGGAGCTGGCCATGCGGCTGCTGCAGGAGAAGGCTGCTCACCTGCGCCAGGGCC
>JARYMO010000292.1 GCA_029907055.1 Syntrophomonadaceae bacterium
GGCATCGCCCGCGTGGAGGCACGGCTGGGGCAGGCGCGGGGGGCGCGCAAGGCCCTGCAGGCCTATGGGCCGGGGGCCGGCCCGCCGGAGGCCTGGTTCTTCGACCGCAAGAAATGAAGGGTGCCAAGCGGCCGCCGCTCCCGCGGCAGGCCGCTTTCGCTTGCCGGGGGAGCGGTGGCGGGGGTATAATTGCATTACAACTGCATCGGGGGTGTACACGGCGGCAAGGCAGGTCTTCTCAACCAACCTTGGCAGTTCTGGTGGCCAAACCGGGGCAGAATATCAGGCAAAAGCGAGGGGTCAGATCACATGTTCCAGGACAAAGTATTGGTGTGCCAGGACTGCGGGGAAGAGTTCGTGTTCACCGCCGGCGAGCAGGAGTTCTACGCCGAGAAGGGCTTCGAGAACGAGCCCAAGCGCTGCCGGACCTGTCGCCAGAACCGCCAGGGGCGGAGCGGGGTGGCGCGGGGGCCGCGCGAGATGCACTCGGCGGTGTGCGCCAGCTGCGGCGGAGAGGCCCTGGTGCCCTTCAAGCCGGTGACCGACCGCCCGGTGTACTGCCAGGAGTGCTTCAACCGCCAGAAGGCGCTCTAGGCCGGCGCTGGCCTGGACATCCGGTCCCGGGCGATCCGCCCGGGATTGTTTTTTCCCGCCGCCGGTATGCAGAGCGGGCAGCCCCTATATAGATGAGAGGCGCACCGGGGGAGCGGGTTTTCCACAGAAATGTGCGCGCTACGGCGGTTATCAACATGGTTTTCCACAGTGCGGTTGACAGATTTCGACACCATGAGGGCCGTGCATACCGCGCTCCCGCATCGCCCCGTACGGGTGCACGCTGCGGGGAGAGGATTTCGGGGCGGGGCGCCGAATACAGTGCAGTACAGGAAAGGGGTGGTCCGTATGAGGATCGACGTCCGCGGACGCAACATCGAACTCACCGACGCCTTGAGGGACTACGTGGAGAAGCGGCTGTCCAAGCTGGAGCGCTACATCGACGACCTGCGCGAAGCCACCGTGACGCTGCAGGTGGAGGGCGAGGCCCATCGCCCCTCCCACCGCGTGGAGGTCACCATCCCCCTCAACGGCGGGCTCATCCTGCGCGGGGAAGAGGGCAGCGACGACATGTACAGCTCGGTGGACCTGGTGGTAGAGAAGCTGGAGAAACAGATCGAGAAGTACCGCACCCGCATCCTCAAGCGCTACCGCAGCGCCGGCCTCAAGAAGGTGCCGGTGGAGCCGCTGCCGGTGGCGGCGCCGGTGATGCCCGAGGCGGAGGAGCGGGAGGAGGCGCCGCAGGTGGTGCGCACCAAGCGGTTCGCCCTCAAGCCGATGGACGTGGACGAGGCGGTAATGCAGATGAACCTTCTGGGGCACAGCTTCTTCGTCTTCTTCAACACCGAGACCAACCAGGTCAACGTGGTCTACCGCCGCCGGGACGGCAACTACGGGCTCATCGAGCCGGAGTTCTGACAAGCGCTGGGGACATTTGCCACGGTGTAGTATAATAATTGGTGTGTGTCGTCGAGGAACCCTCAAGGGTTCCTCGTTTTTCCGGGAGAGAGGCTAAGACCATGGTGCTGGGATTCATCAAGAACCTGCTGGACGACAACGAGCGCGAGGTCAAGAAGCTGTGGCGGGTGGTGGAGGAGATTAACCGCCTGGAGCCCGAGGTGCAGCGGCTGGACGACGCCGCCCTGGCCGCCAGGACTCCGCAGTTCCGGGAAAGGCTCAAGGCGGGGGCGGAGCTGGACGATATATTACCCGAAGCCTTCGCCGTGGTGCGCGAGGCGGCGCGGCGCACGCTGGGCCTGCGCCACTTCGACGTGCAGCTGCTGGGCGGGGTGGTCCTGCACCAGGGCCGCATCGCCGAGATGAAGACCGGGGAGGGCAAGACGCTGGTGGCTACCCTGCCGGTGTACCTCAACGCCCTGGCTGGCCGCGGCGTGCACGTGGTGACCGTCAATGACTACCTGGCCCGCCGCGACGCGGAGTGGATGAGCCCCGTCTACCATTTCCTGGGGCTATCGGTGGGCCTGGTGGTGCACGGCATGGACTTCGCCGCCAAGCAGCAGGCCTACCGCGCCGACGTGACCTACGGCACCAACAAC
>JARYMO010000293.1 GCA_029907055.1 Syntrophomonadaceae bacterium
CGTGAGCGAGGGTGGCCGAGTGCTGGCCCGGCTCGCTGCCCCTTCCCCCCGCTTCCACTCCCACCAGCTCCACGTCGTCGCCCACGAATTCGTGGAAGACACCCATGGCATTGCTGCCACCGCCGACGCAGGCAATGATGCAGCGCGGCAGCCGGCCCTCCTGTTCCCGCACCTGCTCCCTCAGTTCCCGGCCGATGACGGACTGGAAGTCACGCACCATCATGGGGTAGGGGTGGGGCCCCACCACCGAGCCAATGCAGTAGTGGGTGGAGTCGGCGCTGGCGATGTAGTCGCGAAAGGCCTCGTCGGTGGCCTCCTTGAGGGTGGCGGCGCCCTTGGCTACCTCCCTTACCTCTGCCTTCAGCGCCCGCATGCGGAACACGTTGAGGCGCTGGCGCGCGGTGTCGGTCGCCCCCATGTACACCACGCACTCCAGCCCCAGGGCGGCGGCGGCGGTGGCAGTGGCTACCCCGTGCTGTCCGGCGCCCGTTTCGGCGATGAGCCGGGTCTTGCCCATGGCCTGCGCCAGCAGCGCCTGACCGATGGTGTTGTTGATCTTGTGGGAGCCGGTGTGGTTGAGGTCCTCGCGCTTGAGATAGATTTTCGCTCCACCCAGCTCTTCGCTCAGCCGTCGTGCGTAGTACAGGCTGCTGGGACGGCCTACGTAGTGGGTGAGGTAGTGCGACATGCGGCGTTGGAAGGCCTCGCTCCTGCACACCCGTCGGTACGCTTCCTCCAGTTGCACCAGCACCGGCACCAGCGTCTCGGGCACGAACCTGCCGCCGTACTCCCCGAAGTACCCGTGACTATCCGGATACATGACCTCCACTCCTTCCTCCTGCCGCAGCAACGAACTGCTCCATCAGCCGCCGGTCCTTGCGGCCGTCCTTTTCCACCCCGCTGGATACGTCCACCGCGTAGGGGGCCACCTTGGCGATGGCCGCGGCGACGTTGCCCGGGTCCAGTCCTCCTGCCAGGATGAGCCGCGCGGGCCGCGGGACCGAGTCCAGTCTCTCCCAGTCGAAGGTGGTGCCTGTACCGCCGGCAGCGCGGGCATCGAAACTGTCGAACAGCACTGCCCAGGTACGGTAGGGTGCCACCTGCCCGGCGCAGAACCCCTTCCCCACCCGGAAGGCCTTGATGACCGGCACCGGGTAGCCCAGGCAGTCGCTTGGGGCTTCCTTGCCGTGCAGCTGCACCAGCGTCAGCCGCGCCCGGGCAACGGCTTCCCTCACCAGCGCGGCGGGAGCATCCACGAAGACCCCCACCCGCTGCACCCCGCGCGGCAGGCGGGAGGTGATGGCCGCCGCCTCGGCCACCGACACCTGGCGACGAGAGGGGGCGAACACGAACCCCAGGGCCCAGGCCCCGGCATCCACGGCAGCCCGGGCCTCCTCCCAGGACCGTATGCCACAGATCTTCACCCTGGCCATGCTCTTCACTCCCGGTACGCGGCCAGCTGCCGCACCATGGCCCCCGGGTCTGTTGCCGTCACCAGGGCCTCCCCTACCAGGGCGGCGGCGAACCCGTGCGCCTCCAGTTCCCGCATGTGCGCAGGAGTCCGGATGCCGCTCTCCGCCACCCGTGGGAGCCCGGCCGGCACCAGGGCCGCCAGTCGCAGGCAGGTGCGGGTGTCTACCGAAAAGTCCCGCAGGCTGCGGTTGTTGATGCCGATCATGGTGGCACAGGTGTCGGCGGCCCTGGCCACTTCCTCCTGGTCGTGGACCTCCACCAGGGTCTCCAGTCCCAGCCCGGCCGCCAGACGCGCCATGCTCCCCAGGGCCGGGCCCAGCAGGGCAGCGATGAGCAGCACCGCGTCCGCGCCCAGCAGCCGTGTTTCGTAGAGCTGCCGCTCGTCGATGATGAAGTCCTTGCGCAACACGGGCAGGTCGATCGACTCCCGCACCGCCCCCAGCAGGTGGGGATGCCCGGCAAAGAAACGACGTTCCGTGATGACCGAGACCGCGCCCGCCCCCTGGCAGGCATAGGCACGAGCCAGGGCGATGCCGTCGAAGGGCTCTCTCAGCACCCCACGGGAGGGCGAGGCGCGCTTGATCTCCGCGATAAGGGTCACTCTCCCGCCCGCCCCCAGGGCAGCAGCAAAGGG
>JARYMO010000294.1 GCA_029907055.1 Syntrophomonadaceae bacterium
GGTATTGCAACTAGCCACTGGGTGAAGGGGCCACGGTGATCGATGCCGTGTCAATGCATCGGTTAACCCCACGTCCCACAATTGCTGCTCTGTGGTGCATGCATGGCGTATCGCGGTCAGGCTGCTTCTTTCAGACGCAGCCTCTGCCCTTCCCGGGCGAACCCTCGGCGCGAGGCATTCCATGCGTGCGCAACCGCTCCAGGGCAGCATCTTTTTTTTTTTACCAGAATGCATCGGAGGTGAAGAGGGAAAGCGAGCAGCGTGCACGAGAAGCGAGAGAGAAGACGCTGGAGTATGCGAGGAGGTATTGGGTCTTGGATTACATGCATGAGTACAGGCAGAAGGTGGTCACGGCGGACCAGGCTGCCGGGCTGGTCAAGTCCAACATGTGGATCGAGTATGCCTTCGGGATCTGCAGCGCCTACGAGTTCGACGAGGCATTGGCGAAAAGGAAGGACGAGCTCTACAACGTCAACATCCGTTGCGACATAGGCTCGTACCCCCACTTCACGGCGGAAGCGGACCCCAGCGGGGAGATCTTCACCTGGAACAGCTGGCACGTGGCTGCCCACGACAAGAAGTACATTGGCAAGAACCTCTACTACATCCCCATGAAGTTCCACGAGAACCCCATGATGACGCGCAAGGACTGCGTGCCTGACGACATCATCGTCATCATGACCACTCCTATGGATGAACACGGGTATTTCAACTTCGGGGCCAGCGCCGCCACCACCTACGCCGGCATCGAGACCGCCAAGACGGTCATCGTCGAGGTCAACAAGAACATGCCCCGCGTCCTGGGCGGTGAGCAGGAGTGCATCCACATCTCCCAGGTCGACTACGTCATCGAGACCAAGAACCCGCCCCTGATGGTGCTGCCGGCAGCGCCTCCCAGCGAGACCGACAAGGCCATCGCCCATCACATCATGGAACGCCTGTATGACGGCTGCTGCCTGCAGCTGGGCATCGGCGGCATTCCCAACGCGGTGGGCACCATGATCGCCGAGTCCGACCTGCAGGACCTGGGAGTGCACACCGAGATGTACGTCGACGCCTACCTGCTGATGGCCCGCAAGGGCAAGATCACCGGGGCCAAGAAGCGTCTCAACCGGTACAAGCAGGTGTTCGCCTTCGCCATGGGCAGCCAGGAACTCTACGACTACATCGACAACAATCCTGGGGTGGCCGCCTTCCCGGTCGATTACACCAACAACCCCTCGGTGGTGGCCCAGATCGACGACTTCGTGTCCATCAACGCCTGCGTGGAGGTGGACCTGTTCGGCCAGGTGTGCTCGGAGAGCGTGGGGACCCGCCACCTGAGCGGCACCGGTGGCCAGCTGGACTTCGTGGAAGGTGCCTACAAGTCCAAGGGCGGGCAGAGCTTCGTGTGCCTGGCCTCCACCATCACCAGGAAGGACGGCACCCTGGCCAGCAAGATCAACGCCACCCTCACCCCCGGAGCCATCGTCACCGACCCGCGCACTGCCACCCACATGCTGGTGACCGAGTTCGGTGTCGCCAACATGAAGGGCAAGAGCACCTGGGAGCGGGCGGAGGCGCTGGTGAAGATCGCGCACCCCATGTTCCAGGACCAGTTGATCGCCGATGCCGCCAAGATGGGCATCTGGCGCCGCACCAACAAGCGGTAGGCCGCTGGACAGGCCCGGACGGCCATGAGTTTCCGGCTGTGGGGCAGCCGTCGGGTAGAGCGGCGGCCGCGGACGGGCCGTCACCCCGCACACGCACGGGGACACACGCCGTCGGAGGGAGGTGGGGAGCGATATCCAAGGCCCGCAGGGGCCTCTCGCAGGCAGGCATCGCAGTCGGTGCCAAGACGGAGTAAGGAGGTACATGCAGGAATGAGCAGAGAAGTGGTATTGGTAGGAGCGTGCCGGACCCCCATCGGGACTTTCGGCGGCACCCTGAAAGACGTGCCGGCGGCCGAGCTGGGCGCTATCGTCATTGCCGAGGCGCTCAAGCGGGCCGGGGTAGCTCCCGAGCAGGTGGACGAGGTCGTCTTCGGCTGCGTGCTGCAGGCTGGCCAGGGCCAGAACGTGGCCCGGCAGTGCTGGATCCGCGCCGGTTTCCCGGAGA
>JARYMO010000295.1 GCA_029907055.1 Syntrophomonadaceae bacterium
GGTCATCGCCCTGCCGGAGGACGTCATCACCGCCCGCTTCGGGCTGGAGCCCGGGCAGGGCCTGGCCCAGCTCTTCGTGGGGGCCTGCACGCGACACCTGCAGGGCGGGGGGTTCCTCTACACCAACCGCAGCACGCTGTCGCTGGGCCTGGTGGTCAACGCCGCCAGCCTGCAGTCCAGCCCGGCCGGCCCGGCCGAACTGCTGGAAGACTTCAAGTCCCTGCCCTGCATCGCTCCCCTGGTAGAAGGGGGCGAGGTGGTGGAATACTCGGCCCACCTGGTACCCGAAGCGGGACTGGGAATGAAGCCCCAGCTGGTGGGCGACGGGGTGCTGGTGGCGGGCGACGCGGCGGGGATGGTCATCAACCTGGGGTACCTGGTGCGGGGAATGGACCTGGCAGTGGCTTCCGGGGAGGCGGCGGCGCACACGGTCCTGGAGGCCCGCGCGCGCAACGACTTCAGCCGCGCCTCGCTGGCCGCCTACGAGACATGGCTGCAGCGCACCGCCGTGCTGCCGGCCATGGAAGCGTACCGGCAGGCACCTCACTTCCTGGACACGGAGCGCATCTATCGCACCTACCCGGCTCTGGCCACCGGGGTGGCGGCCCGGCTGTTCACGGTGGACGGGTCGGCCCCCGTTCACCTGCTGGAAGCTCTCCTGGCCGGACTCAAGGCCTCGGGGACCGGGGTGGTCAGCGTGGCCATGGACGCGTGGAAAGGGGGGCGCGCGCTGTGAACCGGCTGACGCCAGAACAACTCCTGGCCATCGACAAGTTCCTGGTCGACGACGAGGAGCACCACATCTCCCTGGCGGACGACGCCTGCCAGGGCTGCGCGGCGCGGCCGTGCCTGGTGGTGTGCCCGGCCGGACTCTACACCCTGAAAGGCGACCGCATCTCCTTCGACGACGCCGGCTGCCTGGAATGCGGCACCTGCCGGGTGGTGTGCCCGCAGGCGGTCCGCTGGCGCTACCCCCGCGGCGGCTTCGGCATCATCTACCGCTACGGCTGAAGCCCCCGCGTTGCCGCCAGGCAGCCGCACACCCGCGCACAGAAGTCCTGGGCCCGGCAGATGCCGGGCCTTCGCGCGGCCAGAATATTAGAACATATGTGTGCTGGTTCCGCTACCGGCCGATCTCCCGCAGCAGGTTGGCCATCTCGATGGCGGTCAGGGCGGCGTCGAAACCCTTGTTGCCTGCCTTGGTGCCGGCACGCTCGATGGCCTGCTCGATGGTGTCGGCGGTGATCACCCCGTAGACCACCGGCATCCCTGCCTGCAGCCCTACCTGGGCGATGCCCTTGGTCACCTCGGCCGCCACGTACTCGAAGTGGGGCGTTGCCCCCCGGATCACCGCTCCCAGGCAGATGACGGCGTCAAAGCAGTCCTTCTCCGCCATCTTCTGCGCCACCAGGGGCATCTCGAAGGCCCCCGGGACCCAGGCCACCTCGATGCGCTCCATCTCCGCCCCGTGCCGGGTGAGGGCATCAATGCAGCCGGCCAGCAGCTTCTGGGTGATGAACTCGTTGAACCGGGAGACCACCAGCCCGAAGCTGAGGTCCTCGGCCGTCAGTTTGCCTTCGTACACCTTTCTCATTCGCCATTCCTCCCGCGTGCGTGGTGAGCCGCCGCCGCGCAACCCCCGGTCCCGGGGGCTACAGTGACGCCAGCATGTGCCCCAGCTTCTCCTTCTTGGTGCGCAGGTAGCGCTGGTTCTCCTCCTTGGTGGGCATCTCGATAGGGACTCTCTCCACCACCGACAGCCCGTACCCTTCCAGTCCCCGGATCTTCTTGGGGTTGTTGGTCATCAGCCGCATGCGCCGCACCCCCAGGTCGACCAGGATCTGGGCCCCGATGCCGTACTCGCGCAGGTCAGCGGCGAATCCCAGCGCCTCGTTGGCTTCGACGGTGTCCTTGCCCTCGTCCTGTAGCTTGTAGGCCCGGATCTTGTTCACCAGCCCGATGCCCCTGCCCTCCTGGCGCATGTACAGCAGCACGCCCTTGCCAGCGCGTTCGATCATCTGCAGCGCGCTGGCCAGTTGCTCGCCGCAGTCGCAGCGCAGCGAACCGAACACGTCTCCGGTCAGGCACT
>JARYMO010000015.1 GCA_029907055.1 Syntrophomonadaceae bacterium
GGCCCCGCCCCCTGCATTGGGGGGACGAGGCCGTTTTCTGCTGCTGGCACGGACCATGCATGTGAACATGGCAGAGGCCTGCAAGGGGGGTGGGAGAGACAACAGGTCTGGTTGTTTAGCTACCGCAAGACAAGGGGGAGGGAGAAGTGGGCTTTGGGTTTACCTACGACGAGGACCAGTTGTCGCTGCAGCGCACGGTGAGGAAGTTCACCGACAACGAGATCATTCCGGTCAGACAGCATTACGACGAGACAGAACAATTCCCCTGGCCGGAAGTCAAGAAGATGCACGAGCTGGGCATCCACTGCATGAACGCGCCCGAACAGTACAACGGCATGGCCTTCAGCAACGTCACCCTGTGCATGGTGACGGAGGAGATCTGCCGGGGCTGCCTGGGCATTGCCATCACTCCACTGGCCAACATGCTGGCCTCTGAGCCCGTGCTCTACGGGGGCACCCCTGAGCAGTGGGACTGGTGGTTCCCGAGCATCTGCCAGGAAGGCAAACTGGCCTCCTACGCGGTGACCGAACCGGGGGCCGGTTCGGACGTGGCCAACATCGCCACCACCTGCCGGAGAGATGGCGACTACTACCTCATCAACGGGGTCAAGATCTTCATCACCAACGGGCGGCACGCGGACAAGTTTACCGTGCTCGCCACCCACGACAGGAGCAAGGGCAACCGGGCGCAATCCTTCTTCATGGTCGACGCCAAGACTGAAGGGGTTTCCATCGGCAAGAGCGAGCACAAGATGGGGATGCGCTGCTCGGAAACGTCGGAAGTAATCTTCGACAACGTGCGGGTGCACAAGAGCATGCGGCTGGGCGAGGAAGGCGACGGCTTCAAGCTGGCAATGAAGGCCTTCAACTCCTCCCGTCCCTTCATCGCTGCCGCCTCGGTGGGAGTGGCCCAGGGCGCCTTCGAGGTGGCGCGTGACTACGCCCGTGAGCGCAAGGCATTCGGGAAGAACATCGCCAGTTTCCAGGCCGTGCAGTTCATGCTGGCCGACATGGCGATGGAGATCGAGGCTTCCCGCCTGCTGTACCAGAAGGCGGCCTGGCTGCTGGACGAGAAGTTGATGGCCGCCGACCTGTCGGCCATGAGCAAGTGCTTCGCCGCTGACATGGCCATGCGCACCACCACCAACGCCGTGCAGATTCTCGGGGGGTACGGCTTCTGCCGTGACTACCCGGTAGAGAAGATGATGCGCGACAGCAAGATCCTACAGATATTCGAGGGCACCTCGCAGATACAGCGCGTAATCATCGGCAAGAGCGTGATAGGGTAGCCCACGAGCAGAATGGAGGAGGAGTTACATGCGTTACCAGCCCATCGAGGCCAAGCCGGGGCGGGCCAAGCCCGCGGTCAAGAAGGTGATGACGGCCCAGGAGGCGGTCTCGCGATTCATCCACGAGAACACCTACCTGGGGATGTCGGTCAGTGCTGCTCCCGCCGCCCTTATCTGGGAGATCGTGCGCCAGAAGGACCGCATCAAGAGCCTGGATCTCACCATCACCAGCCAGATCGGCATGTCGTCGGTGCTCATCGGCACCGGCCTGGTGAGGAAACTGGAGATGGCCTACAACTGGGGGGGCATCGAAGGGGAAGACAAGGTCTTCCGCCGGGCGGCAGAGAAAGGAATCCCCCGGCCCATAGAAATCGAGGAATACAGCAACTTCGGCATGGCCATGCGCTGGCAGGCGGGGGCCCTGGGCATCCCCTACATGCCCCTGAAGTCGATGCTGGGGTCCGACATCCCCAAGTACAACCCCAAGATCAAGGTCGTCGACGACCCCTATACCAACCGGCCGGTGGCCCTGGTGCCTGCCTGCAACCCTGACGTGGCCATCATGCACTGCGCTCGCGCGGACGAAATCGGCAACGTCCAGGCCCTAGGCCTCTACGGCAATTCCGACACCCTGGCGCGGGCGGCCAGGCACGTCATCGTGTCGGTGGAGGAGATCGTCACCCAGGACGAGATCCGTCGTTTCCCCAACCTGACCACCATCCCCTACTACTACGTGGACGCCATCGTGCACGCACCCTTCGGAGCCCACTGGCGCGAGTCCACCTACTACTACCACCACGACCTGGCCTACGGCCTGGACGTCTACCGGCAGTTCGGCACCCAGGAAGGGTACGAGGCGTGGATCGACAAGTACGTGCTGGGCACCGCCGACTGGGACGACTACTGCCGGCTGGTGGGGTACGACCGCCTCAACCGCTTGCGCCTGAGCGAGCAGAAGTACCAGAAGTTCGGGGAAGTGAGGTGATGGCGGTGAGCAAGTACGCGGAGAACTACTCGTTGCCGGAGCTGATGGCGGCCACGGTGGCCAGGGAGATCAGGGACGGCGAGCTGGCCTTCATCGGGGTGGGTATGCCGCTGATGGCGGCCACGGTGGCCAAGTTCACCACCGCCCCCAACTTCAACATGATGGTCGAATACGGCGCAGCCGGGCCCTCCCCGCGGCGGCTGCCCATGTGCGTCAACTGCGCGGTCAACTGCGAGCGCGCCTACTACACCGGCAGCCAGCGGGAGGTCATGGGGGCCCAGCAGGCAGGCTTCGTCGACGTGGCCTGCATCAGCGGCGCCCAGATCGACAGGTTCGGGAACCTTAATTCCTCGGTGATCGGTGAGTACAAGAACCCCAAGGTGCGCCTGGCCGGCAGCGGGGGGGCCAATGACCTGGCCTCCTCTGCCAACCGCACCATCATCATGATGCGCCAGGACGGGAGGAACTTTGTCGAGAAGCTGGACTACCTCACCTCGCCCGGCTACCTGGACGGCCCGGGGGCCAGGGAGCGGGCGGGGCTGCACGGGGGAGGGCCGGTGGCAGTCGTGACCACCATGGGCGTGTATCGTTTTGACGCCGAGACCTGCGAGATGTACCTGGAGAAGATCCACCCCGGGGTGGAGCTGGAGAAGGTCAAGGCGGCCGTGAAGTGGGACCTGGCTGTTTCCCCGAACCTGGAGGTGACCGAGCCCCCGACCGAGGAGCAGGTCATGATCATGCGCACCCTGGACCCGCTGGCGGTCTACCTGGGCACCGGGAGAGCGACCCTGACCGGGGACTTCGAGGCGTTCATGAAGATGTTCGAGAACAGCTACCAGCCCATGGTCGACTTGATGAAGAGCAAGGGGCTCTAAGCCCCTTGCTCTCACCTGAACCTGACGCAACGACGACGGACACTCTGAGAAAGGTGGCTACAGCATGCGCGAGGTAGTCATAGTCAGCGGGGCGCGGACCCCGATCGGGGATTTCCTGGGCACGCTGAAAGATTTCAGTGCCGTACAGCTCGGCACCATCGCCCTCAAGGCGGCCATCGACCGCGCGGGCATCCAGCCCGCCCAGGTGGAAGAGGTCATCGCCGGCCACGTGTACCAGGCGGGGTGCAAGGGGAATCCGGCCCGGCAGGTGACGCTGGGAGCCGGGTGCCCGGTGGAAACGGTATCCATGACCACCAACCAGCAGTGCGCCAGCTCCATGCGGGCGGTGGAGATCATCAGCCAGGAGATCATGGCCGGAAAGATCGACATCGGTGCCGCCGTGGGGCACGAGAGCATGACCAACATCCCGTACCTGCTGCTCAAGGCCCGCACCGGGTACCGCATGGGCAGTGACCGCTGCGAGGACGGCATGATGTACGATGCCTTCATTGACCCCTTCTACAACTACCACGCCGGGGTGACGGCTGAGAACCTGGTGGAAATGTACGGCATCCCCCGGCGGGAGCAGGACGAATGGGGGCTGATGAGCCACCAGCGTGCCTGCCGGGCCATTGCCGAAGGCAAGTTCAAGGAAGAGATCGTGCCGGTGGAAGTCAAGACCCGCAAGGGAACGGTGCTCTTCGACACCGACGAGCACCCCAACCCCAACGTGACCATGGAGGGGCTGGAGAAGCTGAAACCGGCCTTCAAGAAAGACGGCACCATCACCGCGGGCAATGCCTCGGCCATCAACGACGGCGCCGCAGCCGTGGTCCTGATGGGAGCGGATAAGGCCAGGGAACTGGGAGTGAAACCCCTGGCGCGTATCGTGGCCACCGCGTCGGCCTCGGTAGACCCCAAGATCATGGGCATCGGCGTGGTGCCGGCGGTGCGCAGGGCACTGAAGTTTGCTGGCATGAGCCTGGAGGACATGGAGCTGTGCGAGTTCAACGAGGCCTTCGCCGCCCAGGTCATCGCCTGCAACCGCGAGCTCCAGGTCCCGGTGGAGAAGATCAACGTGCTGGGTTCAGGGGTGAGCCTGGGGCACCCGGTGGGCATGACCGGCGTCCGCCTGCTGGTCACCCTGATGCACGAAATGAGGCGCAGCAACAAGCAGTTTGGCATCGCGTCGCTGTGCTCGGGCGGGGGGCCTGCCATGGCCACCATCATCGAAGCGCTGTAAGCGGGGGAGGGATATCGATGGCCATTAAGAAAATCGGGGTGCTGGGGGCCGGGGCCATGGGCAGCGGGATTGCCCAGGTGGCCGCGCAGTCGGGGCTGCAGGTGGTGCTGGTGGACCTGGAGCAGCGCTTCGTGGACCGGGGCGTGCAGACCATGCTCAAGAACTGGGACAAGGATGTGTCCAAGGGGAAGATATCGGCCGAAGACAAGGCCCGTTTCGTGGGCAACCTCACCACCAGCACCCAGAATATCGACCTCAAGGACTGCGAACTGGTGATTGAAGTGGTGGTGGAGAACCTGGATGTCAAGAAGCGGGTGTTCGCGGAGCTGAATGACATCTGCCCGCCGCGCACCGTGCTGGCCACCAACACCTCCGGCTTCAGCATCACGGAGATCGCCGCCGCCAGCGGACGCCCGGACCGGGTGGTGGGCATGCATTTCTTTAACCCGGTACCGGTCATGCGGCTGGTAGAGGTCATCCCCGGCACCGAGACCAGCGACGAGACCGTCGCGCTGGCCATGGAGGTCTGCCAGATCATCGGCAAGACGGCCATCAAGGCCAAGGAGGCCCCAGGCTTCATTGTGAACCGCCTGCTGGTGCCGTACCTCAACGATGCCTGCCACGCCTTGCAGGAAGGGGTGGCCTCGGCCGAGGACATCGACCAGGCCATGAAGCTGGGGGCCAACATGCCCATCGGGCCGCTGGCGCTGTGCGACCTGGTAGGCAACGACGTGCTGCTGATGGTGGCCGAGTACTTCTACAAGGAGTTCGGGGACCCCAAGTTCCGCCCCTCGCTGGCCCTCAAGCAGAAGGTGCGGGCGGGGCACTTCGGCGTCAAGACCGGTAAAGGCTTCTTTGACTATACCCGCTGACGGCTGAACCCCCATGCCTCCTCGTTGCGCCGGGCAGCGCTACGTCGCTGCCCGGAGGACTTTTTTGTGCGCCGCGCAGAGGTATGGAAGAGGCGAACGACGCCAGACGGGTGCATTTGAATCTGTTGGCAGGGCTGCGGCGCCCATGGGCGCACTTCAGCCGGCCAGGGATCTCGCGACTGCAAATGGGGGTGACATGCGGTGGAACTCACGACCGTGCGCTACGACAAGGGGGATGGCCTGGCCGTCATCACCCTCAACCGGCCCAAGATGCTCAATGCCCTGGACGACCGCTTCTTCCAGGAGCTGTCGTGGCTGATGGACGATATCGCCGCCGACCAGGAGGTCAAGGCGGTCATCATCACTGGCAGCCCCAAGGTGTTCGCTGCGGGAGGCGACATCGCCTTCATGGCCGCCGCCGACCCGCTGCAGGCCCAGCAGTTCACCGAGCTCATCAGGGACGTGTTCGAAAAATTCCGGCGTCTGGACAAGCCCATCGTGGCCGCAGTGTCAGGCATGGCCCTGGGCGGTGGCTGCGAACTGGCCCTGGCCTGCGACCTGCGCATCGCCGCCGAAGGCACCGTCTTCGGCCAGCCGGAAATCAACCTGGGCATCATCCCTGGCGCCGGCGGCACCCAGCGCCTCACCCGCACGGTGGGCCCAGGCTGGGCCAAGCACCTCATCATGACCGGACTGCCGATCGACGCCGACACCGCGCTTCGCATCGGCCTGGTCACCGCGGTGGTGCCGAGGGAGGAGCTGATGGAGGAGGCGCGCAAGTTGGCAGGCATCCTGGGCAGCAAGGCCCCGGTGGCCATGAAAGCAGCCAAGAACTGCATCGACATGGCGCTGGACGCCGACCTCTCAGCCGGACTCAACTACGAGCTCAAGGCCTTCTCCCACCTCTTCGCCACCGCCGACCAGAAGGAAGGCATGCAAGCCTTCCTGGAGAAGCGCCCGCCCCGCTTCACCGGCACCTGAAACAAGGGGACGCTCTTTTCGTTTCACCCCGCGGCCCGCGGGAACAAGGGGAGGCTCCCCTTGCTCCCGCCCGCGAGGGGGCGCTCAGTCCAGGCGCCGCATGCCCACCCGCAGGTACTTCTCGGCTAGGTCCACGTAGAGCTGCTTGGCCCAGTCCCACCACTCCACGTCCTTGTCCTGCACCGGCCTCACCACCCGCGCCGGGCTGCCTGCCACCACCACCCGCTCGGGGACCACGTCCCGCCCCTTGACCACCGCCCCCTCGGCCACGATGGCCCCGGCCCCGATGACCGCGCCCAGGCTGGCCACCGCTCCCATGCCGATGGTGGCGCCATCGCCGATCTCGGCGCAGTGGACGATGGCCCCGTGCCCCATGGTCACCCGTCGGCCGATGCGGCAGGTCTCCCCGGGCGGGGCATGGATGATGACGCCCTCCTCCACTGCCGTTCCCTCGCCGATCTCGATCCTGCCGTAGTCGCCGCGCAGGATGGCGCCGTGACCGATGTAGCAGTGGTCGCCCACCACCACGTCGCCGATGACCAGCGCCGTTTCGCTCACGTAGGCGCGGGGACTCACCTGCGGCGACCTGCCGTCAAACTCGTAGCGCACATGCTAGGCCCCCTTCCGTTGGCTGCAGGCGCCGGGCGGACGGCCTGCGCCGCCGGCAGCGCCCTCTGCCACCAGCATAGCACACCGGGTGGCAGCCTCCGGAAAGAGCGCCGGCGCTGCCCGCGCCCCGCGCTGGCGTGGTACGCCGGTCCGATGGGAGCAGCTGAGGCCAGCCTTCTCTCCCCGGCCCGGGCCGCCACGGCCGCGCGGTAGCACGTGATGCACAGGACCTCGCCGTTGGCCAGGGTGGGGGCGCCGTTAGGGTTCACGTGCAGGGCCCCCCGCCCCCGGGGCTGGTATTCTGTATTTCTTGCCGAGTATGCATTCACCGGCGGGCTGCTGTGGTATAATCAGGTTTTGGTAGACAGTGATGCCACGGCGGAGCCCGGCGCCGCAGCCGGGACGCGAACTGGGAGGGGAAACATGCCGAAACGGGACGACATCCACAAGATCCTCATCATCGGCTCCGGGCCCATCATCATCGGCCAGGCCTGCGAGTTCGACTACTCCGGCACCCAGGCCTGCAAGGCGCTGCGCCGGCTGGGGTACGAGATCGTGCTGGTCAACTCCAACCCCGCCACCATCATGACCGACCCCAACATGGCTGACGTCACCTACATCGAACCCCTCAACGTGCAGAGCCTCACCGCCATCATTGCCAAGGAACGGCCCGACGCGCTCCTGCCCAACCTGGGCGGACAGTCGGGCCTTAACCTGAGCTCCGAGCTGCACAAGGCCGGGGTGCTGGACCGGTACGGCGTCAAGGTCATCGGCGTGCAGGTGGACGCCATCGAGCGCGGCGAGGACCGCATCGTCTTCAAGCAGACCATGGAGCGCCTGGGCATCGAGATGCCCCGCAGCATGCCCGCCTTCAGCGTGGAGGAGGCGGAGAAGATCGCCGCCGAGCTGGGCTACCCGGTGGTCATCCGCCCCGCTTACACCCTGGGCGGCACCGGCGGCGGCATGGTCTACAATGTCGAGGAGCTGCGCACGGTGGCCAGCCGCGGCCTGTCCGCCAGCCTGGTGGGGCAGGTGCTGGTGGAGGAATCGGTGCTGGGCTGGGAGGAACTGGAACTGGAGGTGGTGCGCGACGCCAAGGGGCAGAAGATCACCGTCTGCTTCATCGAGAACATCGACGCCATGGGCGTGCACACCGGCGACTCCTTCTGCGCCGCCCCCATGCTGACCATCAGCCCCGAGCTGCAGCGGCGGCTGCAGAAGTACGCCTACGACGTGGTGGACGCCATCGAGGTGGTGGGGGGCACCAACATCCAGTTCGCGCATGACCCCAAGACGGGCCGAGTGGTCATCATCGAGATCAACCCCCGCACCTCGCGCTCCTCGGCCCTGGCCTCCAAGGCCACCGGCTTCCCCATCGCCATGGTCTCCACCCTGCTGGCGGCCGGCCTGACCCTGGACGAGATCCCCTACTGGCGGGAGGGCACCCTGGACAAGTACACCCCTTCCGGGGACTACGTGGTCATCAAGTTCGCCCGCTGGGCCTTCGAGAAGTTCCCGGGGGCCATCGACCGCTTGGGCACCCAGATGCGCGCGGTGGGCGAGGTGATGAGCATCGGCAAGAACTACAAGGAAGCCTTCCAGAAGGCCATCCGCTCCCTGGAGATCGGCCGCTACGGGCTGGGCTTCGCCCGCGACTTCCACCAGCGCAGCCTGGAGGAGCTGCTGGCCATGCTGGCCGAGCCCACCAGCGAGCGCCAGTTTATCATGTACGAGGCCCTGCGCAAGGGGGCCGACGTCGACCACCTGTACCGCCTCACCCACATCAAGCCCTGGTTCATCCAGCAGATGAAGGAGCTGGTGATGCTGGAGGAGCTCATCCTGCAGCACCGCGGCGGCCGCCTGCCTGACGAGCTGCTGGTGCGGGCCAAGAAGGACGGCTTCGCTGACCGTTACCTGGCCCAGCTGCTGGAGGTCCCGGAGGCCGAGATCCGCGCCCGCCGCACCGCCCTGGGGGTGGTGGAGGGCTGGGAGGCGGTGCCGGTGAGCGGGGTGGAGAACGCCTGCTACTACTTCTCCACCTACTGCGCCCCCGACCGCACCACCACCAGCGACCGCCCCAAGGTGATGGTGCTGGGCGGCGGCCCCAACCGCATCGGCCAGGGCATCGAGTTCGACTACTGCTGCGTGCACGCCGCCTTTGCCCTGCGCGACCTGGGCTACGAGACGGTGATGGTCAACTGCAACCCGGAGACGGTGTCCACCGACTACGACACCTCTGACAAGCTGTACTTCGAGCCCCTGACGGTGGAGGACGTGCTGGCCATCTACGAGAAGGAGAAGCCCATCGGCGTCATCTGCCAGTTCGGCGGCCAGACCCCGCTCAACATCGCCCGCGAGCTGGCGGAGGCGGGGGTGCGCATCCTGGGCACCAGCCCGGACACCATCGACCTGGCCGAGGACCGCGACCGCTTCCGCAGCATCATGGAGAAGCTGAACATCCCCATGCCCGAGTCGGGCATGGCCTCCACCATCGAGGAGGCCCTGGAGGTGGCCAACCGCATCGGCTACCCGCTGATGGTGCGCCCCTCCTACGTGCTGGGCGGCCGCGGCATGGAAGTGGTGCTGGACGAGGAGATGCTGCGCCGCTACGTGGCGGCCGCGGTGGGGGTCACCCCCGAGCGGCCCATCCTCATCGACCGCTTCCTGGCCAACGCGGTGGAGGCGGAGGCCGACGCCATCGCCGACGGCACCGACGCCTTCGTGCCCACGGTGATGGAGCACATCGAGCTGGCCGGCATTCACTCCGGCGACTCGGCCTGCGTCATCCCCCCCATCAGCATCCCCGAGAAGCACCTGGCCACCATCGAGGAGTACACCCGCCGCATCGCCAAGGAGCTCAACGTGGTAGGGCTGATGAACATGCAGTACGCCATCGCCGACGACCGGGTCTACGTGCTGGAGGCCAACCCGCGCGCTTCCCGCACCGTGCCCCTGGTCTCCAAGGTGTGCAACATCCAGATGGCCCGCATCGCCACCGAGGCCATGATGGCGGCGGCCACCGGCCAGCAGTTCTCGGTGGCCGGCCTGCGCCGCGGCCGCATCCGCCACTTCGGGGTCAAGGAGGCGGTCTTCCCCTTCAACATGTTCCCCGAGGTGGACCCCGTGCTGGGCCCGGAGATGCGCTCCACCGGCGAGGTGCTGGGCATCGCCGACTCCTTCGGCCTGGCCTACTACAAGGCCCAGGAGGCCACCGGCTCGGTGCTGCCCCTGCAGGGCACGGTGCTGTTCAGCGTCAACGACGAGGACAAACCGCAGGCGCTGGAGGCGGCCCGCATCTTTGCCGAGAACGGCTTCACCATCAAGGCCACCGCCGGCACCTGCGCCTACCTGCGCGCCCACGGCATCGACTGCCGGGAGGTCAGGAAGCTGTTCGAGGGGCGGCCCAACCTGGGCGACGGCATCACCAACGGCGAATTCGACCTCATCATCAACACCCCGCGCGACAAGCGCAGCCAGACCGACGACTCCTACATCCGCAAGGCGGCCATCAAGCACAAGGTGCCCTACATCACCACCATGGCCGCCGCCCTGGCCAGCGCCCGCGGCATCGCCGCCTGTCGGCGCGACCCCGACCGCGCGGCCAAGCTGAAGTCGCTGCAGGAGTACCACGCGGATATCGGGTAGGAGCGAGGGGACGCTTCTCTCGCTCCGCCATCTCAATATAGACAATAGACAGTACATCGAGTTCTCGCGAGGACCGCCTGGAAGGGCGGTCCTTGGCTCTGGGTAGGGAGTGTTGAGGAGTTCGTCTGCCGTCGCGAGATGCGGATCTGCGAAGGCCTGTGGACCGGGCCAAGGGCGACCGGGACCGCACCGACTTTCGCCACTGGCCGCGCAGCGAAGCACCCCAGTCCTGCCCCTTCTGCCACGTGGACCGGGACCAGGTGGTGCAGTCGAACCGCCAGGTCTTTGCCATCCGTGACCGTTACCCGGTGACGGACGGGCACTTGCTCATCATCCCGTGGCGCCACACCGAAGACTACTTCTCCATGACCCGCGACGAACGGCAGGCGGCCGAGGAGATGATCGTGAGACTGTCTTGGGAGATCCGCGTCCGGGACCCCGTGGTCAAGGGCTTCAACGTCGGCACCAACACCGGGAAGGTGGCAGGGCAGTCTGTCCCCCACGCCCACATTCACCTCATCCCCCGTCGGAAGGAGATACGCCCAACCCAAAGGGCGGGGTGCGGGGGGTCATTCCTGAGAAAATGTCCTACTGAAGCCGGCTTGGCGGCTGGAGGCCCCGCGTCTGCTGGCCAAACGGGGAAGCGGGAATCTTGGAGGCTCCGACGCAAACAACTTGATTGGCGGGGGCATTCGACGCGATTCGACAGATATCGACGTAATTGGCGGCAGGAGGAAGCGCAGCGAAAAGAGAAAAGAAACTGATGAGGGAGGTAGCGCGGGGCGCCCGCTGGCAGCGCGGACGGTAATGAGGGTGGCGACTGCAAGGTCCAAGTCGAGCGCAGAGAGCGACCTCTTGTCAACAGGTGAGGTGCTTCCCGTTTCAGCAGGCAGCCCAGGCCTTGGAGAAATCCGATGTGCGCTTGGAGGAAGGCGGGAAGTCAGAAACCGTGACCGGGGTGTGCCTACGCCAACTTGCGAAAGGGTGAACGAGACAGTGGCAATTCCTGATTATCAAACCCTGATGAAGCCTCTTCTTCGCGCTATCGGTGATGGCAAAGTGCATGCCGTGAATAGTGTAATTAAACAGCTTGCAGATGAGTTTGGCCTGACGCCGGACGAGCGTATGACGCGCGTCCCCAGCGGTAATCAACCACTGTTCTCCAATCGAGTGTATTGGGCGGTCATGTACGTGAAGAAAGCGGGGCTCCTCGCCAGCCCGAGTCGCGGTGCCATTCAGATTACCGAAAGAGGCAGACAGGTTCTGACAGCCAACCCGGCGCGGATTGACAAAGACTTCCTCATGCAGTTCCCTGAGTTTCAGGCTTTTCGAGAAGAGAGCCGGGGTTCCGGGGACAAGACCAGCAAAGACGCCGCTAACGCTGTGGCTGATTCAAGTGCGAGCGAAACCCCGGAAGAATCCATGGAGAGGGCCAACTCCGAACTCCGCTCGGGCATGATATCAGAAGTACTGGAGAAAATCCGTGCCCTGACGCCCCGTGCGTTTGAGCAACTGGTGGTTGATGTGCTAGTCAAAATGGGCTACGGGGGACTCAACGAAAACCCAGGTCAGGTGGTGGGAGGCAGTGGCGACAAAGGTATCGATGGGATTATCAGCCAGGACCCGCTTGGACTGGACCGTATCCATCTGCAAGCCAAGCAGTGGGGACAGCCGGTGGGCCGCCCGGAGGTACAGAAGTTTGTCGGTGCCCTACATGGCCAGGGTGCGCGAAAAGGGATTTTCATCACCTCATCGGAGTTCACGAAGGACGCGAGAGACTATGCGGAGCGGCTCGAGACCCGCGTCATCCTCATCGACGGTAAGAGGCTGGCGGAACTCATGTTTGCCTACAATGTGGGAGTAACCGCCGCTCGCCGATACGAAGTCAAGCGCATCGACAGTGACTATTTTGCGGAACTGGAAGGGACGATAGACTGACTGTCTGAAACTCCGAGCAATACCGCTTGGAGGGGCCTCGCGGACGACACTGTCTTCCTCTCGCCTGCGGTCGCTGCAGGAGGAGGTATCGGCCGTCAGCCAGCGAGAAGAATGTTCACCCGTGCCTAGCCGAGTAATGCGGGGAGCTGAGGAGGGATTGTACCCTGGCGACTCTTGGACATGATGGTCAACCTGGGAGCGTGTCAGCGCCTTCAAGGAAGGACAGAATCTGGCACGGTTCGCATGACGCTCATCGCGAGGCCTCATCCTCGATTGCACGGTACGTGGACTTCTACAACCACGGTCGCATCCCCTCAGAGCCGGGCCACCTGACCCCAGACGAGTTCCACCGGCGCCACTCTCTACTTACGGCAGCCTGACCGTGTTGATGAAACGGGGTGCACTACACCAACGTGGCTGACTTGAATTGCGCACACGGGCTGCTGGGCACTGACAGGTCAAGGTGAGCTATGGGCCGTTGTCGGTGTCGCAAAGTACATCCGGGATTGGCGTTGACGAAGATTTCGTAGAACGAGACACGTCTACCTGTGCGTACCGGGGTGAATTGTATGACTATCGATACAACTCAAATTAGTAACCAGCTGTCAGTGCATGAAAGCCCTGTTATCGACAACAATTCAATTTCAATGGTAGATGCGCTAAACCAGCTCTTGCCTCTCGGCAATTGTCTCTCGGTGGCCGTTGGGTATTTCTACCTGAGCGGTTTCGACCTGATCCAGGACGCGTTTTCCCGCATTGCACACAAAGGTGGGGTCAGGATCATTATGGGTAGAAGGACAGACCCTACAACCGCACGCGAGCTTGAGGCTGGGTTGGCTCTCACCAAGCCGGAGAAGCTGTTGCACGGCTCGACAGAGGACCTGGCTCCGGCTCAGGCGCTGAGGCTAGAGGTTATCAACGTTCCGTCGGGTTCGTCAGAGGCGAAAGTGGCGTACCGCCTGCGCGACTTAGTCAAGCAGGGGCTGGTCAGGGTAAAAGTTTACACCGGCCCCGCCGACTATTTTCACGCCAAAGTCTACTTGATCGGCCGCGAAGTCCAAGGAGACGGTTATGGAATAGTCGGTTCAAGCAATTTCTCAAGGGGGGGGTTCACTAGTAACAGCGAACTTAATGTCCTGACGAAGGACGCTTTTCCTAAGTTAGTCAAGTGGTTTGACACTCTCTGGGAATCTGAGCAAGTAGTGGATTATAGTCTGGACTTAATTGAGTTGATCGAGGCGAATATAGATCCGCCTACGGAGGAAAGGGAGGTAAAGAGGGAGGTAATAGAGGTGCTCGAGGATCAAGGAGAAGCTAGCGAACCAGGGGTACCCGTGTTGCCCCCCTACCTGGTCCTGAGAGACTACCAAAAAATTGCGATTCGAGAGTGGTTCAAGACGGCTCGAGGTCGAGGCATTTGGGAGATGGCGACCGGCACAGGGAAGACAATTACTGCGCTTGCAGCTGCGGCATATTTCTGTAAGAAATATGGTCGTCTAGCCATAATTGTGGTCTGCCCGTTCCAGCACCTTGTTGAGCAGTGGGGGATGGAGGCAGAGCGTTTCGGCAT
>JARYMO010000296.1 GCA_029907055.1 Syntrophomonadaceae bacterium
TAATCGACAGCGCCGAGGTGTTGGTGGCCAGAATGCACTCCGGACCCGTAATCTCGGCCAGCTCCTTGAATACCTTCTTCTTGATGTCGATGTTCTCGATAATCGCCTCGATGATGACGTCACTGTCCTTGAACAGGGCAGTGTCAGTCCCCGTAGTGATGCGCGCCACACAGGCCGCCACGTCGTCCGCGGTCTTCTTGCCTTTCTCGACCGCCTTGTCCCACGCTTTCTGTACGCCCTTGATGGCTTTCTCCACGATGGCGGCATCGATGTCTACCAGCAGGACCTCAAAGCCCGCTTCCGCACACACCTGCGCGATGCCGGCACCCATGGTGCCCGCTCCCAGAACCCCGATCTTCTTGATGGCCACGTTTCCCCCTCCTTGCTGTGGTCGACGACTGCCAGCTGCGTTCTCGCGTTCCTTGCGCCCCCTTACCTCCTTTCCTGGTACTGACCCCCCAGAAATGCAAGACGCATGCCACTGACGGCTTCTGGACGCACCGATCAAGGCAAACGGCGGCCGCTCCGGGATTCCCGGGCACGGCCGCCGTCTGTCGCCAGCAGTCAGCACGAACGATGGTTTCGCATTTTGCGAGGAATGATGATGCATATTATCATCGCGAGAAGATATTCGCATTTTGCGAGTATCTTCTCGCTGAGCGGATCGTGAGCCCTGGCTCAACTCAGGCCGTAGCGATGGAGCTTGCGGTAGAGCACGGAGATGTGCAGCCCCAGCATCCTGGCCGCCCGGGCCTTGTTGTTGCCGCTTTCCGCCAGTGCCCGCTGGATCATGGTCTTCTCTACCTGCTCCACCGCCGCCGCCAGCGTGCTGACACCAGCCGTCGTTTCCTGCTGCTGTTCCTGGGCGTGGTGCAACCGCTGCAGGGAGGGGAAGTGCTGGGGCATCAGGACCGTTTCTCCGGAGAGATCGGCCAGGATAATGGCCCGTTCCAGCAGGTTCTCCAGTTCGCGCACGTTGCCGGGCCAGTCATGCGAACGCAGCAGGCGCAGGGCGTCCGGTGTTGCTCCTTCGATCTTCGTCGCCAGCCTCTGGTTCAGCTTGGGTACCAGGGCCTTGAGCAGCGGCGGGATGTCGTCCAGGCGCTGGCGCAGCGGGGGGATGTTGAGCGACACCACGTTCAGCCGGTAGTAGAGGTCCTCGCGGAACCTCCCCTCCCGCACCAGGTCCTCCAGGCGGCGGTTGGTGGCGGCAATGACGTGCACGTCACAGCGGATGGGCTTGCTTCCACCCACTCTTTCCACCTCCCGCTCCTGCAGCACGATGAGCAGCTTGGCCTGCATGGCCAACGGCATGTCGCCGATCTCGTCCAGGAAGATGGTCCCGCGGTTGGCCAGCTCGAATTTGCCTGGCTTGCCCCCTTTGCGCGCCCCGGTGAACGCCCCCTCTTCGTAGCCGAACAGTTCCGACTCCAGGAGGTTCTCCGGCATGGCGGCACAGTTGACGCGCACGAACGGGGCCCGCCGGCGCGGGCTGGCGTGGTGGATAGCGTGCGCGAACAGCTCCTTGCCGGTCCCGCTCTCGCCGGTGATGAGCACCGTGGAACCGGTCTGCGCCAGCCGTTCCGCCAGGGCCTTGTTGCGCACCAGTTCCGGGCTGTTCCCCACGATGTGGTCGAAGCAGTAGCGCGGCTTGTACGCCGAGCTCACCGCGTCCTTGTACACGGCCAGCTCCTTCTCCACTTCACCCAGTTTGCTGACCAGCACCTCCACCCCGTTGAGGTCGAGGAACAGGCTCTTGCCCACTGCGCCGATCAGCTTGCCATCGCGGTAGATGGGCATGCGCGTCACAATGAGGTCGTGCCCGTTGACGGGCCAGTAGTCAGCCAGGTGCACCTCCTCGGTGGCCAGCACCTGTGGCAGCTTGGAGTGCGGGGTGATTTCCGTGATGTGACGCCCCACCACCTCGTCCCGTTTCAGGCCCAGGATGCCCAGGTAGGTATCGTTGATGAGCGTGACGCGGCCCTCCACGTCGACGATGACCAGCCCCACGTAGGGGTTGTCCACCAGGCCACCGATGATCCGGCTGTAGTCGCTCGCCGCCAGCGGTTCCATCGCATCA
>JARYMO010000297.1 GCA_029907055.1 Syntrophomonadaceae bacterium
CGCTAGCGCCCGGGCCATGGCCTCGGAGGTCAGCGGACCGGTGGCCAGCACCGCGATGCCCTCCGGCAGCGCGGTGGCCTCGGCGCGCTCCACCTCGATGGCGGGGTGCGACTCGATGGCCTCTGTGACCGCGGCCGCGAAGACCTCCCGGTCCACGGCCAGGGCGGACCCGGCCGGCAGCCGGGCTTGCTCCGCGCACCGCAGCAGCAGGGAACCCAGTTCCCGCATCTCGGCCTTCAACAGCCCCTGTGCCGTTTCCAGCACTTCCGACTTCAGCGAGTTGCTGCACACCAGTTCGGCCAGTTGCCCGCTGCGGTGCACCGGGGTCTGGCGCCGGGGCCGCATTTCCAGCAGGCGCACCGGCAGCCCCGCTGAGGCAATGTGATAGGCGGCCTCGCACCCGGCCAGGCCGCCCCCGATGACTGTCAGTGGTTCCGGCATGTTCTCTGCATTCCCCTCCTGAAGGACCGCTGCGGCCCCTAGGCGTCGGCGCCCGGCCCGCCCTGGGTGTCGAACCCGGCCGCCGACTCGCTCACGGCGGCCTCACCTTCCCTTCCGGCCCCGTACCGGCCCCGGCACCCTCGCCTGTCGCCGCTCCTGGCGGTCGTTCCACCCCGGGCGGGAAAGGCGTCGGGGCCAAGCGCCCGGTAGGCCCTGAGCCAGCCGCTGACGGCCTTGGTGCCGATGCCCAGTTCACTGGCCACGCTGGTGATGGTCCTCCTGTCCTCTTCGACCATCCGCACCGCCCGCAGCTTGTACTCGCGACTGTAGCGCTTGCCTTTGACACCCATCGCCTGCACCTCCAGCAAAGAAATCGTGGTCACGTGGGGCCCTGGCCGGCGACACCGGCAGGCCCGGGCGTGACGGCCGATCCGTCACCGCTTCCAGCTCGCGGGTGCGCGGGCACCTCCCGCGCAGCGTCACCTCCCTCACCGCCGGCACGAATGGCATCAGCCGCCCGGGCGCCGGGAGGGCGAAACGAAAAGAGCGTCCCCTTGTTCCACGAGGGGCGAAACGAAAAGAGCGTCCCCTTGTTTCAGGCGTCGGGGTGTTCTTCCTCGCGGAAGCTGCAGTCCTTGCTGCTGCAGGCCAGGTACTGGCGGCCGCGCGAGGTACGGCGCACCAGCGGCGACTGGCACAGCGGGCACAGCTTGCCGGTAGGCAGGTTCCAGGAGCGGAAATCGCACTCCGGGTAGCCCTGGCAGCCGTAGAAGCGCCTGCCCTTCCTGGTGCGCAGGGCGACCACCGGCTTGCCGCAGCGGGGGCAGGTCACCCCGGTGTCCTCGTTGACGGACTCGGTGTAGCGGCAGTCAGGGAACCCGGAACAGGCCAGGAACTTGCCGAAGCGCCCGCTGCGCACCAGCAGGGGGCGACCGCACTGGGGGCAGTCCTTGCCGGCCTGCTCGGGGTGGATCTCCACCTTCTCCACCTCCGACTGGGCGCGGGCCAGGCTGGCCGAGAAGGGGCGGTAGAACTCGCCCACCACCTGCTGCCAGTCGGCCTGGCCTTCCTCCACCCGGTCAAGGTCCTCCTCCAGGGTGGCGGTGAACTCCACCTCCATCAGCTCGGGGAAGTACTCCTTGAGGAGGTCGACGACGATGAAGCCCAGTTCGGTAGGGACGAACTGCTTGTTCTGGCGCTCGACGTAGTTGCGGCGCAGGATGGTCTCGATGATGGGAGCGTAGGTGCTGGGGCGGCCGATATTCTTTTCTTCCAGCATCTTCACCAGGCTGGCCTCGGTGTAGCGGGGCGGCGGCTGGGTGAAGTGCTGTTCGGGCAGCAGCTCCTTGAGCTCCAGCGCCTGTCCCTGCTCCAGCGGGGGCAGGGTGCCCTCCCGGCCCTCTTCCTCCTCCGCCGGGCTGTCCTGGTACACCGACAGGTAGCCGGGGAAGCGCAGGGTGGAGGCAGTGGCACGAAAGCCGTACTCGCCGGCGCTGATATCCACGGTGACGCTGTCGTACACCGCCGGGGTCATCTGGCTGGCCAGGAAGCGGTTCCAGATGAGGGTGTAGAGGCGCAACTGGTCACGGCCCAGGTAGGGCTTGACCGTCTCGGGGTCGCGCGCCACCGAGGTGG
>JARYMO010000298.1 GCA_029907055.1 Syntrophomonadaceae bacterium
CGGCTTCGTCCTCTCAAATTTCGCCTTTCCCATCACCCTGTCTCCTTTCCCTTGTTGCTGGCCTATTGCGCCTGAGCTGGTATCCCATATCTTCTGGCAATGATTTCCCTGGCCTTGTACTCCGGGGTCTCCTCGTAGTGCGAGAACTGCATGGTGAAAGTCCCCCGGCCCTGGGTCAGCGATCTGAGGATGGTCGCGTAGCCAAACATCTCCGCCAGCGGCACATATCCCCTGATGGTCTTGATGTTGCGCATCTCGTCGAGTCCCCGCACCCTTCCTCTCCGGGCGTTCAGGTCCGAAATCACCTCTCCCGCGTAGTCCTCGGGAACGACGATATCGATGTCCATCACCGGTTCCAGGAGAATGGGGCCCGCCTTGGCCATCGCATCCTTGAATGCCATGGAGGCCGCCACCTTGAAGGCCACCTCGGTGGAGTCGACCTCGTGGTAGGAGCCGCCCCGCAGGGCCACCTCCACGTCCACCACCGGGTACCCTGCCAGGATACCCGCCTGCATGGCCTCGCGGATGCCGGCTTCGATGGCGGGTATGAACTCCTTGGGTACGGTTCCCCCGCTGCTCGCATCCACGAACCTGAATCCCTCACCCTGAGCCAGCGGGCTGAGTTGCAGGACGACGTGTCCGTACTGCCCCCGGCCTCCGGTCTGCCGAATGAACTTGCCCTCTCCCCTCCCCCTGTCCTTTATGGTCTCCTTGTAGGAAACCTGCGGCCTGCCAACATTGGCATTGACCTTGAATTCACGCACCAGCCGATCCACGATGATCTCCAGGTGCAGCTCTCCCATGCCGGAAATGATCATCTGCCCTGACTCCGCGTCCGTCCCTACCCGGAAGGTCGGGTCCTCTTCGGACAGGCGGGCCAGCGCCTCGCTGATGCGGTCTTCATCGGCTTTGGTCTTGGGCTCGATAGCCACCGTAATCACCGGTTCCGGAAAGGTCATGGCTTCCAGCAGCACCGGATGGCTCTCGTCGGCCAGGGTGTCCCCGGTCACTGTCTCCTTGAGGCCCACACCCGCCACGATGTCCCCGGCAAAGGCCTCCCCCACTTCCTCGCGGTGGTTGGCATGCATGCGCAGGATGCGGGTCAGTCGCTCTTTCCTGCCGCGCCGCACATTGTAGACCAGGCTGCCGGTCTTGACCGTTCCGGAGTAAACACGAAAATACGTGAGTTTGCCCACGTACGGATCGGTTGCAATCTTGAAGCTGAGCGCGCTGAAGGGTTCGTCGCAACTGGGGCGACGGACCACCTTCTCCCCGCTCTGGGGGTCAACCCCTTCCACTGCGGCCATATCCAATGGCGATGGCAGGTAGTCCACCACGGCATCCAGCAGCGGCTGGACCCCACGGTTCTTGAAGGACGAGCCGCACAGGACGGGGACCATTTCCCCGGCCAGCGTGGCCTGGCGGATGACCCTGCGCGCGTGTTCGGGCGCGATGTCCTCGCCCTCCAGGTAGCGCGCCAGCAGTTCATCATCCCGCTCTGCCAGGAATTCCAGCAACTCCTGCCGCCACCGCGCCGCGTCGACGGCTTCCTCATAACGCAGGTCCCGCTGCACGAACTCCAGGCCCTTCTCGTCCGTATACACCACTGCCTTCATCTCCAGCAGGTCAATAACCCCCTGGAAGGCTTCTTCGTGCCCCAGCGGCAGCTGCACCGGCAGCGCGGCGGCCCCCAGGACCTGGTTGATGGCGCTGACTACGCGCAGGAAGTCCGCTCCCACGCGGTCCATCTTGTTGACGTAGGCAATGCGCGGCACCCGGTACCGGTCGGCCTGCCGCCACACGGTTTCTGACTGCGGCTGAACACCGGCCACGGCGTCGAATATGGCAATGGCCCCGTCGAGCACGCGCAGCGAGCGCTCTACCTCCACCGTGAAGTCCACATGCCCGGGCGTATCGATAATGTTGATGCGATAGCCCTTCCAGTAGCAGGTGGTAGCCGCCGAGGTGATGGTGATGCCTCGCTCCTGTTCCTGCACCATCCAGTCCATGGTGGCGGTGCCCTTGTCGACCTCGCCCATGCGGTGGACGCGCCCGGTGTAGAACAGGATGCGCT
>JARYMO010000016.1 GCA_029907055.1 Syntrophomonadaceae bacterium
CCCCCGCTGTAGGTGCGGCCATCCGGGTAGAGCAGGGTGATGGGACCGTACAACTCCCCGTTGCGCACCTGCTGGCGGGCACGGGTGCCGTTGGCGAGGGTGAGGGTATGCGTGCCGTTGACCAGGCGGTTGTCAGCCCAGGTGCCCTCCTGCACCACCCCATCGCTACGGGTCAGGGTCCCGCTGCCCTGGTACTTGCCCGCCACGAACTCGCCCACGTAGGTGGTGCCGTCCGCCAGCTTCAGGGTCCCGTACCCGTGCGGCAGGCCGTCGCGCAACGGCCCGGTATATTCACCCAGCAGTTGCCCCTGCTGGTTGTAGACCGGCAGGGTCGGGTACATGCTGATGGTGACCGTCTGGGTGGCCGCTTCCCACGTCACCTTGGCCCCCAGGGCCTCGCTCACGAATCGCAGGGGTACCAGGGTGCGCCCGGCCTGGATGCGGGCGGGAACGTCCAGCGTCACCGGCTGGCCGTTGCGCTGGGCCTGGGCCTGTCCGATGGCCAGCTGGATGGTGGTGGAGGACCTGGTGGCGGTCACGGTCCTGGTGGTTGCGTCCCACTGCACCGCGGCCCCCAGGGCCTCGAATATGGCCCGCAGGGGCACCAGGGTGCGCCCGCTCTCGATGACCGGCGGGACGTCGAAGGCCAGTGTCTTCCCGTTCACCACCACCGTGGGGGCCGCCACGGCTCCCTGTACAATGCCGGTAATCGCGAAGAAAGCCAGGCATACTGCTGCCATCCACCGCTTCACCCCGTGACCTCCTTTCCCTGGCCGGGTGCCGCGCCCGGCGGACGCGTTCTCACTAATGCCCGCGTGCAGCTGTCGTAGAGAGAGACATGGACGAGAGAAGTAATCGACCCGATCCCCGTGCCTGACTGCCTGCAGTGGAACGTGGCTATGAGTGTGCCCCTGGTGTGTCCTCGGCCTGCCCGTTCAATCGACCCAGTTGAACGCCCCCACGGCCAGGTCGTTGCCGTTCAGGCTGCCGCAGACACAGGTGGAATCAGTCGACACCTCGCTGAAGGTGCTGTAGTCGTTGCCGACGTTGGTCATGGTCAGCGTTTCCTCGTTGAAGCTCCCCACGTTGACCTTCTTCCACGACATCTCCTTGTCGGTGTTGAAGCTGCCCGTGTACTCGTTGCCCACATCCTCGAGGGAAATGTCGTACTCGTTGCCCACGTTGTTCCAGTACTGGTTGCCCACGTTGTCATAGTTCGTATTGGCGACGTTTTCCCACTTCACGTTGTAGCTGTCCTCGTTGAAGCTGTTGGCCATCATTACCGTCAGGCTGAACTGGATACCGCTGATCTGGGTCAGCGACACGCCCTCCGACTTCTGGATAATGACCCCGGTGTTGTTGCTGTTGTCCAGCGTGGTGCTGATGGTGGTCGTCTTGCTGGCGTCGATGCAGACGCAGATGTCTTCCAGCGTGAGGCTCTCGTCGACGGTGACGGTCTTGTGCTCGTCCACGTCGATGCCGTCATTGTCCTGTACGCTGGCGTCCAGCGTAGTGCTCACATTGTCCTTGACCACGCTGGTGTTGAAGGAGTCCTGAACGTCATTGTCGACCGCCGCAGTGACGTAGTCATTCCAGGCCACCACGTTGTTGTCCTCGATGTCTGTGCCGGCGAATGCCATGCCGCACATCGCCAGCACCATGGCCAGAGCGCACGCGATGCTCAACAGCGTGCGCATCCTGCGTAGAGCAGTACCCATTACCTCTACCCCCTTCAATGAGCGGGGACGATAATCGATACTTCTCCCGTCCATGTCTCCCACCTGATCCATTCATTTGCCAAAGAACCCGAGCCCGGCGGGGGACCGCCCTGGTGCGGCAGGTCCCGGGCCGCGAGGAGACAAGAACGAGAGAAGTAATCGATAAGATCCCCTGTCGTTACTAGACTGCGAGCCTCAATCTTATCGAGGTCAACCTTCTCCCGAGGGACGCGGGCCTAGTCGACCCAGTTGCCCAGGCCGACCGCCACGTCGTTGCCGTTCAGGCTGTGGTAGACCCACAGGTCCGAGTCGTAGGTCGAGGACATCTGGCTGTAGTCATTGCCCGCATTGTCGATGGTCACCGTCTCGTCGTTGAAACTCTTGACGTTGACCACCTCAGAGGAGGCGGACCAGTCCTGGTTGAAGCTGCCCTTGTACTCGTTGCCCACGTCAGTGAGGCAGATGTCGTAGGTGTTGCCCACGTTGTTGTAGTACTCGTTGCCCACGTTCTTGTAGTTGGTGTTGCCCACGTTCTCCCACTTGACGTTGTAGCTGTCCTCGTTGAAGCTGTTGGCCAGCAGAACGTTCAGGTTGACCGTGATGTCGCTCACCTGGGTGATGGCCACGCCGCTGCTGTCCTGGATGATAACCCCCTGGTTGTTGGAGTTGTTGAGGGTGGTGGTGATGGTGGTGGTGCGGCTGAAGTCCATGCATACGCAGATGTCCTCCAGGCTCACGCTCTTGTCCACCCAGACGTTCTTGGTGATGTCGATGTCCTTGCCGTCGTTGTCCTGGAAACTGGCGTCGATGTTGTTCTGGGTGTTGCCGGCGACGATGTCCTTGTTGCCCACGTTGTCCAGCTCGTTGCCGACGGCGATGGTGCTCCAGTCGTTGCCTACCACCGCCACGTTGTCCTCAATGTCCGTGCTGCCGCCCGGACCGGCGCTGGCCAGGGCCGCGCCGCATACCAGCAGCGTCAGGGCGCAGGCACAGAGGACAGCCAGGATTCCGCGTTTCTTCCTGAGCAGAGTATCCATTATTCAACCCCCTTCACAGAGCGGGGACAATAATCGATACTTCTCTCGTCCATGGCTCCTCGTGATGCTCTTGTCAAAGAACCTCGTGCCACAGCGGCATACTGAAGGGACTCGTCCCATCC
This sequence comes from Syntrophomonadaceae bacterium, assembly GCA_029907055.1. Taxonomy (GTDB): domain Bacteria; phylum Bacillota; class Syntrophomonadia; order Syntrophomonadales; family Syntrophothermaceae; genus JARYMO01. The sequence continues at coordinate 2,878 of JARYMO010000016.1, forward strand.
CGCGCAGTGCGGGGGGTGCCAGCGACGCAACAGGAGGCATGTGCGAGAGAAGTGTCCGATCTTTTCCCCGGTCGGGGGAGGGGACCAGCGGTCCGCCTCCCGGAGCGAGCTCCATGGGCACCTGGCCCGCGACAGGCTGGATTTCACGACCTGCGGCACGGATGTCACTTGCGGCCGGCGGGCCCGGTTCGGGGCAGCTGCTGGGGGAGAAAGATTCGCGAAAGGTCTCGGGTGAGATGGCTGAGAAGGGTAGCAGCCTGGTGAGGGTGCCGGGTCCATCCAGGCGGTCGGCGCCTCGCCGCCTGGACGATGCGCCGCCGGCCTAGGGCGAGGAGCCGCCAACGTCGTTGGCGACCCCTTGCGCCACGGAATTCCCGTTGCCGCTGTCGCTGATGGCGATATCTACCTCGGCGCTCACCGTCGCTGAACTGTAGTCGTTGCCCACGTCGCTGAAGGTGGCCTGAACGGTGTTGCCGCTGTCGATGTTGGTCTGGCTGCTCGAGGCGGTGGTCTCGGTGTTGAAGCTGCCAGTGCTCTGGTTGGCCACGTCCTCCAGGGTGGCGGTGACGTCGTTGGCGACATTATTGTAGTACTCGTTGCCGACGTTGTCGTAGTTGCGGTTCATGGAGTCAGTGACGGTGGTGTTGCCGCTGTTGGTGTTGCCGACGTTGACCAGGGTGGCGTCGATGTCGGCTACCACGTCTTCCACCTGGCGGATGGAGACGCCGCTGGAACCCTGCACGATGATGCCGTTATTGTGACTGTTGTTGATGACTTCCTGCTGCAGGTTCAGGGAGTTCCCCGACGCGCCGGTGGCCGACTGGATGCGCAGGCTGATTTCCTCGGCACTGAGGCCGTTGGCCAGCCCTTCGGCGATGATCCCCTGGATCTGGGATGCGCTGATGCCCAGCGCGATGCTGTTCTGGATGCCCCAGTTCACGTCCCCGTGGTAGACTTCGTTAGTGCTGTAGATGTCGTTGAAGACGTTCTGCGAAACGTAGTTGGCAGGCTGCGGCTGGTTGTTGACCTTCACGTACACCGCGGGAGGGACGTTCTTGATGAAGATGCGGTGTTCAGGTTGGGAGGTCTGCGGTGTCGTTGCCTGCCCACCATGGGTAACGCTGGGCTCGACGGGCTGCTCCACCAGCACTACCCGCGCGGTCTCCCCGGGAGCGGCCGGCGCGGGCGTGGCCGCCGTCTGAATGGGCTCCACCCCCGTGGCGCAGGGCGCCTGGGCCTGGCGTGCAGGCTGGCTGGTTGCCTTTGACCCTCCGGGACCGCTGTCTGCCATCGTCACCGGCTGCCCCGTCGTTGCCTGCTCGGTGTGCTGGACGACGATGGTGGCAGCGTCGCTGGCCTCTTCTTCCTCATCCGTGGATGCGTCGCCGTCCTTCATGTAGAGGACGATCTTGTCAACGCGGTCCAGGGCCACGAAGGCGACGTCATCCTTAGTGGCAAAGCCGTTCCGTTGCAGCTCCTTGAGGTTGAGCGGGATGCCGGTCAGGTCGGCCAGTGCGGAAGACCCCATGACGATGGCCCCGCACAGGAAGCTGAGCAAGGCGACGATGCAGGCGATTCCGGCCAGGATTAGTGTCTCCTTGGTCTTGAGGGATGCCACGTATTCTACCCCCTTTCCTACGGGCTGTATGGGGGGAGAACAATCGACACTTCCCTCGCGCATGTCTCCTGCCATTGCCGTCTGAGTCCCTTCAGTTGCCAAAGAACACGCGTTGCCGCGCGGGGCGCGGCGCAGCGGGCACAGGAGTGAGCCTGGTCTCCCAGGGGCGGTCCGATGGAGGGGAGCGGTGGCCGTCCCTGCGGGAGAGTCGCCTGGACCGGGGTGACCACGGCCGGGGCCGCGTGTCGATTCCCCCTGGCGGGGGTCCGGGACTGCAAGGGCCCACCCTTGAATCCAATGTAGCACCGCGTCTGCCCTGCAACCATTCACCGCGGGGACAGAAAAAGGAGGGATCTGGATGAGGCAGGATTAGTCCTGGGCAGGAACAAGAAAGGCCCAATCTGCGGCTTTCTCCGCGCAAGGCAAAGGCCGGAGGGGACAAGGTGTCCCTCCGGCCTACTTCCTCCCGGATTGGCTCTGCCTGTTCGGTTATGCCTGGGTCATCCGCTGGGCCGATCTGACTACCTCGGTGGCAGGCGATGAGGGCCGGGATTCCCTCGGTTCGACGATTCCGGCCTTCATGGCCAGCATCAGGGCCTGCGTGCGGTTGCGCACCCCCAGCTTCTGAAAGATGTTGCGCAGGTGGGCCTTGACCGTCGATTCCGACAGGTAGAGTGCGCTGGCGATTTCCTGGTTGGACATGCTCTCGCCGAGCAAGGCCAGCACGCGGCGTTCCTGTGCGGTCAACGTGTCCAGGGCGGCGAGCTCGCCGTTCCTGCCGTTCCCCCCCGACAGCGAATCAGGGTTCAGCCGCGGCAGGCAAAGGATGCCCGCCTTGACGATGAGCTCAACTGCCTCCACCACCTGGCAGGGCAGCAGCCGTGCCGGAAGGCAGCCGCGCAGCCCGGCCTTCAGCAACGCGTTGATGTCCAGCCGCCGGGGGTCACTGACGATGACCACGGGATGAGTGAACGGGCACTTCACGCACAGTTCCCGGACCGTGAGCCCGGGGTCCTCTTCCCCTGCATCCCAGAGCACGATGTCCGGGTGCATGCCGGCCGCCCTGTCTACCAGCACTTCGGCGTCGGCCGTCCCTGCCACCTCGAAGAGGGGGTTCTTCAGGAAGGCAGCGGCCAGTGCCTCGCACCATTCCAGGGAATGACCCCCCAGCAGGATTCGGAACTCGCTCATGCTGTCGACCTCCGCTTCCCCGGGCTGGGCACGTGCCCGGCCCGGCGGACGAGATTTCGCTGGGCAGCGTTGGCAGACAGTCCGAACTAGTTCGACGGTGATTCGACGCGTAATGTAGCCAACAGTAACCTGACCGGATTAGTCCTCGGTCGCCGACCCCTTCCTGCCCCTCGGGCCTGGGACCACGCGTGCGATAACCGTGCGGTATTGCGCTGATGAAAGGCGTGGGAGCTGGAGAGGATCACGCGCCGACGCGATCGGCTCCGCGCGCCCGCCGTTGCGGGCCCGCTTTCCATTCGCCAGCAACGAAGATGGATTCCCTCGGTATAGCTGGGGAGAGGTGCAGGAAACAGCCGTGGTGTATGCCGGGCGGTCGCCGGGGGAGATCCGGGTGCAGCCAAGCGTAGGGCGTCGAAGGTACAACTACTGGTACTAATTCTACTGTACCACCGCCAGGGGGTGGGCGCATTACTCCAAAGAACCAGTTTCACCTTTCGCCGCTGGCCCTGTCGCGGAAGAAGCGCGTCCCACACTTTACAACGGCGGTGCTCCAGCCAGTCCTCCCTCAGCTCCAGTGGCCGGCCTGCAGGGCCTGCTCGCAGCAGTGGACCGCATCATCGTAGCGCCCCACCTTCACCAGGCACACTGCCTTGGCCCTCCAGGCCTCGGCCAGGGATGGATCGAGGGCCAACACCTGTTCGCAGTACTCCAGGGCCTCCTGCCAGCGCCCCAGGTGGCGCAGGATACCGGCCTTCATCGCCAGCGCCGGCACTGAGCGCGGGGCGAGGGCCAGTACCTCGTCGAGCAAGGGAAGGGCCTCCTGGAACTCGCCGTCTTCACACAGGAAGGCACAGGCCGTGAGGAGGCTCACCACTCTTTCCATCGCGTCTCCGTGGGTGGCCGCCTCCAGGGCCAGGAACGCCCTGCGCGCGTTGGCATCCATGTTCAGGCGCGAGAACCTGTCCGCCATGCCTCTGTTGTCCCTCCCCTGCCTGTTCGCCTGCATTCAGTCCCACCGGTCGATGCGGTGCCCACCACCGTGGTCCTCCGCGGCGGCCGCCCGGACGGGCACGCCCCTGCAGCCTGCCCGTTCACCCGCGGCCACTGTCTGCCGAGGGCAGGCGCGCGATATTGGTCGTCGCCGTGGCGACCAGCCTGCCTGCCCCGTCGAAGGCATCGCCGGTCAGGTGGGCAATGGTACGGCCGAGCGACTTCAGCTGCACGGTCACGGTGAGGGTGTCCCCCACCAGCACCGGGCGCTGGTAGTTGACGTGCAGGTCAACCGAGGCCATGGCCATGCTGCCGGTCGCAAAGTAGACGAGGCTGCCGAAGGCGTTGTCGAAGGCCGCGCAGATGAAGCCCCCCTGCATGCTCCCGCGAGGGTTGGCGAAGGTCTCCAGCACCGGGTAGCGGAAGGTCACCGCCTCGTTCTCCGCGTACTCGACGAACTCCGGCTGCATCATGGCGAAGCAGCCCGGTGGTTCCGCCTCGTGCCCCAGCCGGGCCAGCACCGCTTCCAGGTCCGTGTACCTGGCCACTCGCTGCACCTCCATCTCCCTGCCGCGCACCGCGGCTGAGTTGTCGTCCCATCATTGTTCTATTGTAGACCGAAGTCCGCGGCGGCGCCAGCCGGTTCGCGCCTCGTCCCGGTCGACGCCCCGCCCGGCCGTGGCGCGGGTGGCTCCCGTGCGCTACAATGAATCAGGCGGCATTCCAGGGCCGCCACACCCCCTGCGGAGGGAGGAGCCCCCAGTGCTGCGCCTGCTCAGACATCTTGCCCCCTACCGCTGGCAGATCGCCGGGGTGTGCCTGCTGGTGGTGTTGCAGAACCTGGCCGAGCTGCTGCTGCCCACCCTGATGGCAGACATCGTGGACCGCGGGGTGTTCCGCATGGACACCCCTCTCATCCTGCGCACCGGGGCGATGATGTTGGCGGTAACCGCGGTGGGTGCGGCCTGCTCCATCGGGGTGAGCCTGCTGGCCGCGCTGGTCTCGACAGGATTCGGGCGCAGGCTGCGGAGCATGGTCTTCGCGCGGGAGGAGAGCTTTTCCCTCGACGAGTTTGACCGCCTGGGCACGGCTACCCTCATTATCCGCTGCACCAACGACATCACCCAGGTGCAGCAGGTGGTGTTCATGGTGTTGCGCATGGCGCTAGGGGCCCCCGTCATGCTGGTAGGGGGCATTGTCATGGCCCTGGCCGAGGATGCCGCCCTCTCCTGGCTCATCGTGGTGGTCACCCCGCTGCTGGGAGCAGCGGTGTGGGCCATCGCCGCCCGCGGGATGCCGCTCTTCCGGGCGGTGCAGGCCAGGCTGGACCGGCTCAACCTGGTGCTGCGCGAGCAACTGACGGGCATACGGGTCATCCGCGCCTTCAACCGCGTGGGCTGGGAACTGGAACGCTTCGACCAGGCCAACCGCGACCTGACCCAGGTCTCCATCTCCGTCAACCAGCTGCTGGCGGCCATGATGCCGGTGGTGATGCTGCTGATGAACGTCACCGCGGTGGCCGTGGTCTGGTTCGGGGGCCTGCGCATCGACCAGGGGCAGATGCAGGTGGGTTCCCTGATGGCCTTCATCCAGTACGTGATGCTCATCATGTTCTCGCTGGTCATGCTGTCCATGCTCTTCGTGATGGTGCCGCGGGCGGCGGTGTCCGCCGGGCGCATCAACGAGGTGCTGGAAACGGAGCCGGAGATTGTCGATCCCCTCCTCCCCCGCGAACCCGTCCGGGCCGAAGGGGGGGTGGAGTACCGCGGCGTCACCTTCAGCTACCACGGGGCGGAGCACCCCGCCCTGCAGGACATCTCCTTCACCGCCCGCGCCGGCGAGTTCACCGCCATCATCGGCAGCACCGGGTCCGGCAAGTCAACGCTGGTCAACCTCCTGCTGCGCTTCTACGACGTGGACCGCGGGGCCATCCTGGTCGACGGCGTCGACGTGCGGGAAATGTCCCAGGCCAGCCTGCGTTCCCGCATCGGCTACGTCCCACAGCAAGCGGTGTTGTTTTCGGGCACCATCGCCGACAACATCCGCTACGGGAAGGAGGACGCCACGGAGGAAGAGATCCGGCACGCGGCCGCCATTGCCCAGGCGGCTGACTTTATCGAAGCCATGCCGCAAGGATACCAGTCCGTGGTCGCCCAGGGCGGCACCAACCTTTCCGGTGGCCAACGTCAGCGCCTGGCCATCGCCCGCGCCCTGGTGCGGCGCCCGCAGATCTACGTCTTCGACGACAGCTTCTCCGCCCTCGACTTCCAGACCGACGCGCGCCTGCGCCAGGCGCTGCGGCGGGAGACCCGCGACGCCACCGTGTTCCTCGTGGCCCAACGCGTGGGCAGCGTCATGGACGCCGACCGCATCATCGTGCTGGAAGAGGGGCGCATTGCCGCCATGGGGACCCACCGCGAGCTGATGGAGTGCTGCCAGGTGTACCGGGAAATCGCCTGTTCGCAACTGGCGGAGGAGGCACTGGCATGAACGGAAGGCAGCGGGAGCCCGGGCGCGGGGTACGTCCAGGGCCTGGTGGTCCGCACGCCGGGCTGGTGCGTCCGGTGGAGCGGGCGCGCGATTTCCGGGGTACGGTGCGCCGGCTGGTGCGCTACCTGCTGCCCCGCCGCCGGCACATCGCGCTGGTAGTGCTGCTGGCGGTGATGAGCACCCTGTTCGGAGTCATCAGCCCCCGGCTGCTGGGCAACGCCACCACCCTCCTGTACCAGGGCATGGTGCAGCGCGCACGCGGCGTGGGGGGAGGGGTCGACTTCGCGGCCCTGCAGCGCATCATCTTCCTCCTGCTGGTGCTCTACGTGGCCAGCAGCCTCTTCACCTACCTGCAGCAGTTCATCATGGCCGGCATTGCCCAGCGCACGGTAGCTCGCATGCGGGAGGAGGTAAGCCGCAGGCTCTCCCGCCTTCCCCTCAGCTACTTCGATGCCCGCACCCACGGCGAGATCCTCAGCCGGGTGACCAACGACATCGACACCATCGCTTCCACCCTGCAGCAGAGCCTTACCCAGCTCATCAGCGCGCTGGTCAGCCTGGTGGGGGTGCTGGTGATGATGGTATCCATCAGTCCCCTGTTGACCATGGTGGCGGTGGTCACCCTGCCGGTCACGGTGCTGGTCACCAGGTGGGTGGCGGCCCGCTCCCAGAAATACTACGCCGGCCAGCAGCGCGAGCTGGGGGAACTGAACGGGCACGTGGAGGAGATGCTGGGCGGGCACCGGGTGGTCAAGGCCTTTGGCAGGGAGGCGGACTCGCTTGCCCGCTTCGAGGCTATCAACCACCGGCTGTTCGGGGTGGCATGGAAGGCCCAGTTCATGTCCGGCACCATCATGCCGCTGATGATGCTCATCGGCAATGTCGGCTACGTGTTGGTGTCAGTGGGGGGGGCCATCCTGGTCACCCGCCAGGCCATCACCATCGGTGATGTCCAGGCCTTCATCCAGTACTCGCGGCATTTCACTCATCCCATCACCCAGACCGCCAACATCGCCAACATCATCCAGTCCACGGTGGCGGCGGCGGAACGCGTCTTCGAGCTCCTGGACGAGCGGGAAGAAGCCCCGGACCCGGCGGACGCCCTGCGGCTGCAGGACCCGCGCGGTGACGTGCGCTTCGAGCATGTCCGTTTCGGTTACCAGCCAGGACCGCCCCTGATGGAAGACCTGAACTTCGAGGTGCGGGCCGGGCAGACGGTGGCCATTGTCGGGCCCACCGGCGCCGGCAAGACGACCCTGGTGAACCTGCTGATGCGCTTCTACGAGGTCGACGGGGGGCGCATCACGGTGGACGGCTTCGACATTCGCCGCCTCACCCGCGAGTCGCTGCGGCAGGCCTTCGGCATGGTGCTGCAGGACGCCTGGCTGTTCAACGGCACCATCCGCGACAACATCGCCTACGGGCGCCAGGGCGCCGGCGAAGAGGAGGTGGTGCGCGCGGCGGTAGCGGCCAGGGCCGACCACTTCATCCGCACCCTCCCCGAGGGGTATGACACGGTCCTCAACGAGGAGGCCAGCAACATCTCCCAGGGGCAGAAACAGCTGCTGACCATCGCGCGGGCGCTGCTGGCCGACCCGGCCATCCTCATCCTGGACGAGGCCACCAGCAGCGTGGACACGCGTACCGAGCTCCTCATCCAGCAGGCCACGGCCGAACTGATGCGGGGCCGGACCAGCTTCGTCATTGCCCACCGACTGTCGACCATCCGCCACGCCGACCTCATCCTGGTGATGAACCAGGGCACCATCGTCGAGCAGGGCACCCATGCAGGACTATTGGAGAAGGGGGGCTTCTACGCCCAGCTCTACCGCAGCCAGTTCACCGGCAGCCTGGCTGCCGACCAGGCAGGGTAGGCAGGGGCCCGGGGCCCGCCCAAGTCCCGCTGCGCCAGCGCTGCAGGCGCTCCGCCGCCAGCATGGACCATCGCCACCGGCGGGCACGGTATGCGCAGAACCGCGCCTGGTATCCGTTCACGGCGGTGACCGCCAGCGCCCGGGGCATACGCCTCTCCTCCACCTGGCAGGCGGGACTACCCGAAGGCCACGTCCAGCACCATCATGACCACGAAGCCCAGCATGGCGGCCAGCGTCGCCAGGTCGGCATTCCCGTTGCGCTGGCTCTCGGGCACTACTTCTTCCACCACCACGAATACCATCGCTCCTGCCGCGAAGGCGAGCGCGTACGGCAACAGCGGCGTCACCAGCAGCACTGCCGTTGCTCCCAGCATGGCGGCCAGCGGTTCCACCATTCCCGAGAGCTGTCCGTACCCGAAGGCCCGGACCCGCGGAACCCCCTCGCCGTAGAGGGGAACGGAAACAGCCAGTCCTTCCGGGAAGTTCTGGATGCCGATGCCCAGCGCCAGGGCCAGGGCTCCCGCCAGGGTGCTGGAGGAGAGCCCGGCCGCCACCCCACCGAATGCTACGCCCATCGCCAATCCCTCCGGGATGTTGTGGACCGTGACCGCGGTCACCAGGAGGATGGCCCTGTCCCATCCCGAACGCGGCCCCTCCGCCTCCGCCAGGGGGAAGCCCAGGTGAAGGTGGGGCAGCACCCTGTCAATCACCCACAGGAAGGCGCCCCCCGCCAGGAAGCCGACCGCTGCCGGCAGCCAGGCCGGCCCCGGTCCTGCTGCGGCCATTTCGATGGCTGGCGCCAGCAATGACCAGAAACTGGCGGCTATCATTACCCCGCCAGCGAATCCCAGCATGGCATCCAGCGTCTTTCTGCCCACCTCCCGGGTCAAGAAGACGCTGGCCGCCCCCAGCGCCGTGACCCCCCAGGTGAAGCATCCGGCCGCCAGTGACTGGAGCACTGGGTGCATTGCCTGCAGCAGGTTGCCGACCTCCATCCCCGCATCCCTCCCGGCCCCGGCCCTGACCCTGCCTCGGTTCCATCGGCGGGGCAGCGCCCTCTGTCCCCATTGCTCGCCCAGGCATGCCGTGCCTTCTTCAGCCCTGTTCCCTCACTTCGGCACCACCTGCACCGGCTCCTCCTCGCCCTCCCCGCCGGAGGCACCGCCGGGCCCAGGTCGCGCCCCACTGCCAGGCGGCGGCAGGAAAACGCGTCCCCCCTGTGTAAGATACCCTGTGTGCGAGGCTCAGGAGCGCAACGCGCCAGCCCCGGCTCCCGCAGCCGGTCAGCGCAGAAGGAGGTGGCCATGACCGTGCGCACCCGTTGGCGCCACGTCAAGAGGTACCGGCAGATTGCCGCCGTCCTGATGAAGTACGGCCTGGGCTACGTGCTGGAGCAGTCGGGGCTGTACCGTTTCCTCCCCCTGCCCCGCTCGGCTGTGCTGCGCGCCTGTGACACCAGCCGGGAGGCCTGCCTGGGCGGAAGGCTGAGTGCGGCACTGATGGAGCTCGGACCGGCCTTCGTCAAGGTGGGGCAGATGCTCAGCACCCGCGCCGACCTGTTTCCGGTGGAGTTCATCGAGGAATTGGAGCGCCTGCAGGACAAGGTCAACCCGTTCCCCTACCCGCAGGTGGTGGAGCAGCTCACGCGCGAGCTTGGTCCGCCTGACCAGGTGTTCGCCTCCTTCGACCCCCAGCCCCTGGCTGCCGCCTCGCTGGGGCAGGTCCATCGCGCCACCCTGCGCAGCGGCGAGGCCGTCATCGTCAAGGTGCAACGGCCCGGCATCCAGGAGCAGGTGGAGAACGACCTGGAGATCATGGAGAGCCTGGCGGCCATGGTCGAGCACCGTTCGCCCTGGGCCCGCCAGGTGGGGCTGGCTGCCCTCACCGCCGAGTATGGCCGGATGCTGCGCCGGGAATTGGACTACGACCGCGAGGCCAAGAACACCGAGCGCTGCTACCGCAACTTCGCCGGTGATGCGCGGGTGGTCATCCCCCGCCTGTACGGCCAGTATTCGACGCCCCGCGTCATCACCGAGGAGTACATCGAGGGGGTGAAGCTGAGCGACATCCGGGAGCTGGACGCCCGCGGCTGGGACCGTAGCAGGATCTCCCGCCTGGGCACGGAGGCGTTCCTGACCCAGATCCTGGTCCACGGCTTCTTCCAGGCTGATCCGCACCAGGGCAACATGCTGGCGGTGGCCGAGGACCGCATTGCCTTCATCGACTTCGGCCAGATGGGGTCCATCACCGGCCGCCGCCTGGAGGTCCTGGGCGGGCTGCTGGTCAGCGTGACCAGGCAGGACATCGACGGGGTTATCGCCGCCTTCCAGGACCTGGGCATCATCCCCGAGGGACCGGTCAACGTGGAGAGCCTGCAGGACGACATCGCCGACCTGGTGGAACGGGTGTACTCCCGGGAGATCGGCGACATCGACATGAACCGGCTGCGGGTGGACCTGATGGACTTGTCCTTCCGCTACCGCCTGCAGCTGCCGCCGTACCTGATGGCCATCTTCAAGGCCCTGGTGACGGTGGAGGGGGTGGGGAAGAAGCTCGACCCCGGCTTCAACTTTGCCGAGGTCGCAACGGAGCTGGCGGAAAAGGTGGTGAAGGAGCGGCTCTCGCCCGAGAACCTCCTGCGGACGGCGCGGCGGCGCTACTACCACGACATCCGCCCGCTCCTCGGCCTGCCCCGCAATTTCAACAACCTGGTGCGCATCACGGGCCAGAACCGCCTGGGGAT
>JARYMO010000299.1 GCA_029907055.1 Syntrophomonadaceae bacterium
TGGTGAAGGTCACCACCAGCAGGCGGTCGATGTCCACCGGACACCGCTCATCACGCAACAGGTCCACCACCCGCTCCACCAGCACGGTCGTCTTGCCGGCCCCGGCGGCTGCCGAGACCAGCAGGTTCTGCCCGCGGCTGCTGATGACCTCCCGCTGTTGGGCATTCCGCTCCGGCGGCGCCGGGTGCCGGTCCTTTCCCTGCCGACCCTGCTCAGTCATGCTCTTCACCCGTTTCCATCGCCTCCCACAGCCGCGGGCGCGACGGGTCCCGCAACACGCGGTAGCGGTGCCCGGCGGCCGGGTCGAAGCGGCAGATGGCCTGCAGACCGCAGCTGCCGCACGGGGTCGTGCCCTTCCTCCAGTAGGGGGCGGCGGACACCTCCCCACGCCGCATCGCCTCGCCCGCGCTGGCCACCGTTCGCGCCAGGTGGCGTCGCAGCAGCTCGAACTGACCGAGGCTGATGACGCCGGACCGCCCGTGGACCTCCCCGGTGTCCCTCAGGGCCACCGGGATCACCGAAGACTCTCCGTTCACCAGCTGGCGGTCCATCTTCGCGATTACCCCCGGCTCGTTCACCACCAGCCCCCGCAGGCGAAAGGCGCGGGCCGCCAACCTGGCCGCTTCGTCGTCACCGGGCGCTGCCCTTGCCCTGAGCAGGGGACGCCCGACCGTGAAGTAGAACATGCCAGCAGGCAGGCGCGGGGTCCGGTCACTCTCAACGGCCAGCACTGCCTGCAGGTAGGTCGGCAACTGCAGGCGCAGCCCGTGGTACACCTCGCCCAGGTCGAGGGAGACCGCTCCTGACTTGTAGTCCACCACCCGCAGCAGCATTGCCTCCCCAGCCGGCGCCGCGTCGACGCGGTCAACCCTGCCCGCCAGTTCCACCGTGGCGCCCCCTTGCAGGGGGAACACCAGGGGCGGCAGCCCCTCCCCCGGTCCGAAGCACGCTTCCACCGCTACCGGCCGGAATTCACCTGCTGCCAGTTGGGTGGCCACGGCCCGAGCGGACTGCACCAGGATGTCGCGCAGCTTGCCGGCCAGGTACTGCTGGCGGCGGGAAGTGAGGTAGCGCTCGCCCTGCAGCTGGGGCATGAGTTCTCCCACGATGGTCCCGATCATCCCCTGGATCACGTCCGGTGCCAGCTCCGACCAGTCGGCACCGCTGGCGACGACCAGGTGCACGAACCTCTCCAGCCCGCGGTGGAAGAAGTGCCCCAGGTCCAGCGGGCGCAGGGTGGCTACCTGGCGTTCTTCGGCCCGCAGCCCGAAGCGCACGAAGTGCGCGAAGGGACAGGCCAGGAATTGCTCGATCTGGGTCACGCTCAGGCACATCCTTGTCCCGTACAGCACCCTGCGCGCCGCCGGCGACAGGGGAGGTGTGACCGGACGGTACGAAACGCCGGCCGTGGACCGGCGGTAGGCGACGGGGAATGTCAGTTCCAGCCAGTCCCGCGCGTGCAGCCAGTTGGGGTGCACCGGCGTCCCCTGCCCCCGTTGGCGCAGCACCGGCGCCAGCATGGACAGTGCCCGGCGTGGGTGCACCAGCAGCGGCAGGGGATCCTGGCGCACGTCCAGGTCCGCAGGAAGCCTGTCGACCGGCAGGGTGGGAAACACTGCCTGCAGGTCATCGACCACCACCGAGGGAGCCAGACTCACGCTTTCATCCGCCGTCAGGGCGTAGCTGACCCACAGCCGGTGGCTGCTGCGGGTCAGGGCCACGTAGACCAGGTACTGCTCGTCGAACAGCTGCTGTCGCTCCCCCGGCCCCAGGCTCATGCCTGCGGCAGCCAGCTCCTCGCGCTCGCCTTCGCTGAGGACCCCGCCCCCCGCCGCCCGCGCCGGGAAGACGCCCTCGTTGGCCCCCAGCACGAAGCAGGCCTTGACCTCCGGGTTGCGCGACCGGTCCAGCGAGCCGGCAAACACCTGGTCCAGTCCGGGGGGGACGACGCCCAGGCGCAGGGCATGGAATCCCGCCTCCAGTGTCTGCAGGAAGCGCTCCGCCCCTGGAGACTGCTCACCCAGGGCCTGCACCATCTCGTCCAACACCT
>JARYMO010000300.1 GCA_029907055.1 Syntrophomonadaceae bacterium
CCGCCAGCCCGTAGGTGCCGATCTTATTGGCGGTGTCGCCGTTGGCGGCCACCCGGTCCGCTCCCACCACCACCGCGTCCACCATGCCCCGCTGCATGAGGTAGCCGGCGGCCCCGTCGGTGATGAGGGTGACCGGAATGCCGTCCTGCTGCAGCTCCCACACCGTCAGCCGGGCCCCCTGCAGCACCGGGCGGGTCTCGCAGGCGTACACCCGTTGCAGCCTGCCCTCGGCCCAGGCCCACCTCACCACTCCCAGCGCCGTCCCGTACCCGCAGGTGGCGAGGCTGCCGGCGTTGCAGATGGTCAGCACCCGGCTGCCGGCAGACAGCAGGGCGGCCCCGTGGCGGCCGATGGACCGGTTGGCGGCGATGTCCTCGGCTTTCATGGCCTCCGCCTCGCGCCACAGGCGCTGGCGCAGGTCTCCCCCCTGCGCTTCCCCTTCCCACACCCCCCGCATCCGCTGCAGGGCCCAGAAGAGGTTGACGGCGGTGGGACGGGTGGCGGCCAGCATGCAGGCGGTATCCTCCAGGTGCGCGCGCAGCCCGGCAACTGGCAGGCCGCACTCGCGGGCCTCCAGGGCCAGGGCAAAGGCGGCCGCTACCCCGATGGCGGGCGCCCCGCGCACCACCATGTCGCGGATGGCAGTGGCCACCTCCACCGCCGTGCGGCAGCAGCGGTACTCGACCAGGTGGGGCAGCTGTCTCTGGTCCAGCAGCCACAGGCCCTGTTCGTCCGCGTACAGGGTCTCCACCATGGGGCTAGTCCGTTTCCTGCCCGCGCAGGCGGGCGATTTCTTCCAGAATGTCAGCACACCCGCACCCGCGCGAGGCCGACACCGCGCCCACTGCTCCCATCAGGATGCGGCGCAGGTTGGCCACGTTGGCTGCCATGATGTCGATGACCTCGGTGTGGGTGAGCTTGGTGGGGGATATGCCCGCCGCGTAGTTGGTGACCATGGCCACGGTGGCGTAGCACATGCCCATCTCGCGGGCCAGCACGCACTCGGGGACGCTGGTCATGCCCACCACGTCCCCGCCCAGCTGGGCGAACATGCGGATCTCGGCGGCGGTCTCGAAACGCGGCCCCTCGGTGCACACGTAGGTGCCGCCGGCATGCACGGGGATGCCCATCTGGCGGGCGGTGTCCACCAGCAGGGCCCCGACTTCCTCGCAGTAGGGAACGGTGACATCGCAGTGGATCACCCCCCGCTCCCCTCCCTCGTAGAAGGTGGAGGGACGGCTGCGCGTGAAGTCCAGGAACTGGTCCACGATGACGAAATGGCCGGGTTTCATCTCCTGGCGCAGGGAACCGACGGCGGCGGTGGCGATGATGCGCTCCACGCCCATGCTGGACAAGGCGTAGATGTTGGCCCGGTAGTTGACCAGGTGGGGAGGAACGGAGTGACCGGCCCCGTGCCGGGCCACGAAGGCCACCTCCAGCCCCTGGTACCCGCCGGTGGCCACCCAGGCCGTCCCGTAGGGGGTGTCAACGACCGCCTTGGTGACGTTCTCCAGCATGCGCGCGTCGTAGACCCCGGTGCCCCCGATGATCGCAACCTTGGGCATTTCCACACTCCTCCTTCCTCACTCTGCGAACAGCGCGTCCACGAACTCGCGGGCCGAGAAATCCCGCAGGTCTTCCAGCGTCTCCCCGATGCCGATGAGTTTGACCGGGATGTCCAGTTCCCGGGCCACGGCGATGATGATGCCGCCCCGGGCCGTGCCGTCCAGCTTGGTCAGCACGATGCCGGTGACGCCCGCCGCCTGCTTGAACAGGTTGGCCTGGCTGATGGCGTTCTGCCCGGTGGTGGCGTCCAACACCAGCAGCACCTCGTGCGGGCCGTCGGGGTGCACGCGCTGGATGACCCGGCGCACCTTGGCGATTTCCTCCATCAGGTTGCTCTTGGTGTGCAGCCGCCCGGCGGTGTCGATGATGACCACCGAGGCATTGCGGGCCCGGGCGGCATTGAGGGCGTCGAACACCACCGCCCCGGGATCAGCCCCCTCCTGGTGCTTGACGAGGTCGACCCCCACCCGGTCAGCCCAC
>JARYMO010000301.1 GCA_029907055.1 Syntrophomonadaceae bacterium
TGCCACGCGCGCTGCCCTGCTGCTGGGACGGTCGGCATCTGTCCTGTGCCTCCCCGTCCCCTTGCTCCCGCGCCCTTCGCCGTGTATGATGGGAACAGGAGAGATAATGAGAATCATTATCGCTGACTGGCGAGGAGCGGCGAGGGGTGGGGGAGATGGCGGTCAACCGGGTGCTGGAACGGCTGCAGCAGGCCAACTGCAAGATGACCCCGCAGCGCATGGCGGTGCTGCAGGTGCTGGAGGAGAACCAGGGCCGTCACCTCACGGCCGAGCAGATCTTCCTGATGGTCAAGCACCGCATGCCGCTCATCGGCATGGCCACCGTGTACCGGACGCTGGAGCTGTTTGCCGGTCTGGGCGTGCTCAACAAGGCCAGCTTCGACGAGGCCAGGTTCCGCTACGAGTTCGGCGAGGAGGACCGCCACCGCCACCACCACCTGATGTGCGTGGAGTGCGGAGAGATTGCGGAACTGGAAGAGGACCTCCTGCATTCCCTGGAGCGGCAGGTGGAAGAAAGCGGGTTCCAGGTGCTGGACCACGCGCTGGTCATCTACGGGCGCTGCGCGCGGTGCCGGGGGCTGGCATAGCAGGGGCCCGGTAAGCCGTCACGCTGTCATCAATTCCCGCAGACGAGAATGATTCTCGTTATTGAACGACGGGGGAGTGGAGGATGAAGGTCGCGCTCCTGGGGCAGCCCAACGTGGGCAAGAGCAGCGTGCTCACGCGGCTCACCGGGGCCAGGGTGTTCGTGAGCAATTACCCCGGCACCTCGGTGGAGCTGGTCAGCGGCACGCTGGTGGTGGCCGGCCACCGCTTCGAGGTGCTGGACACCCCGGGCATCTACAGCCTGGGCCTGGCCGAGGCGGAGGAAACGGTGAGCCGCAAGACCGCCCTGGCTCCCGATGTCGGCCTCATCCTGAACGTGGTGGACGCCAGCAACCTGGGCCGCAACCTGGCGCTGACCCTGGAACTGCTGGAGCTGGGCAAGCCGGTGGTGGTGCTGCTGAACCAGATCGACCGTGCCCGCGCCCTGGGCATCGACATTAACCACCGCGAGCTCTCCCGCCTGCTGGGGTGCCCGGTGTTCCCGTTCTCGGCGGTCACCGGGGAGGGCGTGGTGGAGCTTACCGAGTACCTGCACGGCGGGCTGACGCGCGGCTTCCATCCCCCGCGGCCGGCGGCGGAAGTGGTGCCTTTGTTCACCGGACCTGGCGGCGGCGAGGGCTGCCGGGGGGACTGCAGGCGGTGCCTGCGCGAGGAAGAGCTGGTCCACTGCCCGCAGGAGGAGGTATGGGCCCGGCACGAACGCGCCCACGCCATCGCCATGCGGGTGACGCGCCTGCAGGGAGAGGTCAGGCAGGGGTGGCTGGCGCGGCTGGAGGCGGTGGTGGACAACCCCTGGGCCGGAACCCCGCTGCTGCTGGGGTTGCTCTACGCGGCCTTTCGGGGACTGGTGGCCTTCGTGGGCTGGGCAGAAGAAATTGTGGCGGGGATATTTGGCCCGGTGCAGGAGGGGCTGGCCCAGGGCATTGGCCGGCTGCTGCCACCTGGCTTCTGGCGCGACGTGCTCAGCAGCGGGGTCCCGGAAGGGCTGCTGGTCCCCTTCGCCCTGGTGCTGCCGGCCATGCTGATGGTGGCGGTGCTGATGGCCCTGCTGGAAGACTCCGGCCTGCTGCCGCGCTACGCGGTGGCGCTGGAGCGGCTGGCCGGCCTCTTCGGAGTATCTGGCCAGGCCTTCATCCCGCTGGCGCTGGGCTTCGGCTGCCGCACCCCGGCGGTGGTGGCCACCCGCATGCTGCCCACGCCCCAGCAGCGCTTCATCGTCATCGCCCTGCTCTCCATCGTCATCCCCTGCGCCGCCACGGTGGGGATGATCACCGCGGTGGTGGCGGCGCTGCAGGCCTCGCTGGGGGTGGTGGCAGCCAGCATGCTGGTGGTGTTCATCCTGCTGGGCCTGGTGCTGAGCCGGTTGTTCGGGGACCGCACCGAGCTGTTGTACGAGCTGCCGCCGCTGCGCGTACCCACCCTGG
>JARYMO010000302.1 GCA_029907055.1 Syntrophomonadaceae bacterium
GGAGAGGAGGAAGTAGTGCCCATGCAGGTGGCGGTGCGGGAACTGGAGGCGTTCCTGCAGGCCGGCCCGGGCACCGGAGGCCCCGAATGAGCGACAGGCGGTCGTTGGGCGGGTAGTTTGCTGTGGACAGCCCCGGGCTTTTGCAGTATGGTATGTAGTAATGACCGGCTGGGGACACCAGCCCTGGAGGTGAGGTCCATGAAGGACAAGTGGGAAAAGGGTGAACCGGCCAATCTGTCTGACCTGCTGAAGATTACCCCCGTCGCCAACGAGATACTGCGCCTGCGTGACGAAATGAACATGAGTTGCGCCGACATCATGTGGATCGTGTCCGAGATCGTCGACGAGAACGAGGTTGCCCGCGAAGAGAGCGAGGGGCTGTACCGGGTGAGCGACGAGGAGGACATGTACGACGAAGGCTGGGACGATGATGAGGCCGGGGAGGAGGACGAAGGCCGGGCCCCCTACTGCTCCATCGACGTCAAGGTGTACTCCAAGGGCAAGTTCCCCGAGATGGGGTTCAAGGCGGGAATCAGGACGCGCGAGGACCTCAGGCCCTTCCTGAACATGGTGATTGACATGGTGAACAAGTTCGGGGCATAGCGTAAGGCCGGGCCGCAGGGCCCGGCCCTTTGATTGTTGTGGGGGTGGGCTGGGTGAGCGGACGCAGGTACATGTACCTGGCGCTGGTGCTGGTGCTGGCAGCGGTGTTGTACGCGTGGACGGCGCGGCCGGGCCCGGCGGCGCCCGGGGCCCTGCTGGCGCGGGAAGAGATACTGGCCGACCTCGCCAACCTGGAGGACAACCCGCTGCCGGTGCAGCCGGTACTGGGCGGGCGCCTGTACGCTACCGGCGTGATGTTCCCGCAGGACTTCGCCGGTCGAGCGGGAGACCAGTTCTGGGTGGTGGTGGAGGACGGTCACGTGCTCTTCACTCTCCGCTGCCAGGTGGTAGAGTCGGCCGGGGCCCGCCCCGGCTTTGCCGTCTGCGAGGTGCAGGAGCGCCTGGTGCACCCGCCGGGGGCCTACCAGCCCTGGGTGTGGGACGGGCAGCAGTTCGTGCAGCGCCCGGTGGAGGGGGCCTCCTGAGCAGAGGCGGCTGCGGTTTGGGCACGGGAGGGGAGCCAGCCAGGCGGGAGTGGTGGGGCAGGGAGCGCCGGAGGCGCTCCCTGCGCTGCCAGGGCGCCTGACTGGTCCTGTCGGCCACTGGAGAAACGCGCGTGATTGTCGATATCCCTATTAGACATGCCCGGCGGAGCGCCGCCGGCGTGCGAGAGAGCGGGAGGATCGACATTGAGCGCGGACAGGTTGCGGAAAGGGATGCTGGTGGAGGTGGAGGTGGGCCTGGACGGAGAGGGGCTCGCCTTCAGCGGCGTGTTCGTGAGCCGGGTGCGCGAGGCGGGCACGGGGACAGTGGTGCTGGAGGTCCCGGACGAATTCGTTTCGCTCCTGCCCCGGTGGGTGGGGCGGGAGGTGCGGGTGGTGTTCGGGCAGGAGAGCATCGCCTACTCCTTCAGCAGCCGCGCCACCGGCTGGGCTGCGGAACCGGTGCCCCAGCTGCACATCGCCACGCCAGGGAACATCGTCCAGCGCCAGCGACGCAGCTTTGCCCGGTTGGACATCGCGCTGCCCGTGCAGTTCCATCACGTGGCCAGCCGGGACCGTGCCGTGTGCGGCGGGCGGACGGTGGACATCAGCGGCGGCGGCATCCTCTTCCACACCCGGGAGGAAGTGAAGCCCCGCGACCTGCTGGTGCTGAGGCTGTTGCTGCCGGAACGGGAGCCGCTGGTGCTGCTGGCGCGCGTCCTGCGGGTGGTTTCCAGCCGCAAGGGCGACCACGTGGTGGCCACCAGGTTCGTAGAGATCGAGGAGGCGCAGCGCGAGCAGATCGTCAGCTTCATTTTCGAACGGCAGAACCGCCTGATGAGCCGCAAGCCGGAGCGGCTGCGCCTGGCGGGCAGCAGCTGGGTGTAGTGTCAACGATCTGAGATAATGTCACCCTAATCGGTCTGAGAAAATGTCACTGGAT
>JARYMO010000303.1 GCA_029907055.1 Syntrophomonadaceae bacterium
CGGCTGCGAACCGGCCGGGGAAGGCGGGTTCGGATACGACCCACTGTTCATCGTCGACGGGTATGGGCAGACCTTTGCGCAACTGCCGCCGGAGGTCAAGCACCGCATCAGCCACCGCGGGCGTGCCCTGGCGGCGGCTGCCGACATCCTGGCCAGGCTGTGGCCGGCGGAGCAGTGAGAGCTGCGGTCTGCGCCGATACGCACGGGGACATCGCCGGGCTGCTGGCCGTCCTGCGCTGCCAGCGGGTCGAGGAGGTGTGGCACGCCGGGGATTTCCTTCGCGACGGGGAGGCGCTGGCGGGGGCGCTGGGCCTGCCGCTGCGCGGGGTGGTGGGCAACTGTGACCGCGACCAGCCCGGCCCTGAGGAGCTGGTGTTCGCCGTCCACGGGCGGCGCGTGCTGCTGACCCACGGCCACCGCCAACGGGTGAAGAGCCACCTGCTGGCCCTTATGATGCGGGCCCGGGAAGTAGGGGCGGACATCGTGGTCTTCGGGCACACCCACCTGCCGCTGGTGGAGGAGGAGCGGGGCATCCTGTTCATAAACCCCGGCAGTGCAGGCCTGCCGCGGGCAGGAGCCGCGCCCACCTGGGCGCTGCTGGAGATCGAGGGGGCGAAAGCCCACGCCGCCATCATGCCGCTGGCCCCGTGAGGCTTCGCCGGTGTGGCGTTTTGACCGGGTGCAGGCGGTGTGCTATAATCGGTCTCGCCGGGGCGTAGCGCAGCTTGGTAGCGCGTCTGATTTGGGATCAGAAGGTCGCAGGTTCAAATCCTGTCGCCCCGACCATGGCAGAGAGGAACCCGCCAGGAATGGCGGGTCATGTTGTTTTACGGCGAAGCCTGCGAGGCGACCGGTTACCCGGGGGGAATTGCCTCCGATACCTAGCGGGGCGGCATACGCAGGGCGCCGTCCAGCCGGATTACCTCTCCGTTGAGCATGGGATTCTCCACCACGTGCTGGGCCAGGCGGGCGTACTCGTCGGGCTTGCCCAAGCGCATGGGGAAGGGCACCATTCGTGCCAGCGACTGGCGCACCTTCTCCGGGAGAGTGCCCAGCATGGGGGTGTCAAAGAGTCCAGGGGCGATGGTGCACACCCTGATGCCGTACTCGGCGAGGTCGCGGGCCATGGGGAGCGTCATCCCCGCGATGGCAGCCTTGCTGGCGGCGTAGGCGACCTGCCCTACCTGCCCGTCGAAGGCAGCTGCCGACGCCGTGTTGATGATCACGCCACGTTCACCCTCGCCGTCGGGTTCGTTTGCCAGCATGCGGGTGGTCGCAGTGCGGATGACGTCGAATGTTCCCACCAGGTTGACATCAATTACGCGGCGGAACAGGTCCAGGTGGTGCGGTCCCCTGGTGGTGTCCGTGGTCTTCATGGCCGCGGGCAGGGCCGCGCAGTTTACCAGCACGTGAATGCTGCCGAACTGCTGGCAGGCGTAGTCGATACCGAGCTGGACCTCCTCGGGGCGGGTGATGTCGGTTGCCTGGAAGGCGACCTGGCTGCCCAGAGATGCTGCCAGGGCCTCCCCGCGTGGTCGGTTGAGGTCGAGGATCACTACGTTAGCGCCGTGCCGGACAAACCTCTGGACGGTGGCTTCCCCCAGGCCCGAGGCCCCTCCCGTGATGACAGCGGTCCGCTGTGCGAGATTCACCTTCCCAACCCCTTTCTTTCCGCCCCTTGTTTCCCGGCCCTGGATCTACGCTGCCCTCTGCCGGGCCGCATTCCCCGCCGCCGACCGTGCAGACGTCCGTCATGGTGCAGGGAGTACCGGCTGCCGTTGCGAACGAGTCCCCTGAACCGATCGTACCAGAGCCCCGTACCGGGTTCCAGGTGCATTGCCGCCCGCAGGCTCAGCTCCACCACTTGCCGCGGGCAGGGACCGGCGCACCTTGGGCGATTCAGGGGATCGGAGGACGAAGATACCGCGGTCCGACGGAGCAGGGGTGGCCAGGCATTGAGTGGGGTATAATTGAAGCAGAACGCACCGGCCGTGGCGCAGGCATCGCCGCCCGGGGAGCGGGCAGG
>JARYMO010000304.1 GCA_029907055.1 Syntrophomonadaceae bacterium
AGGCGGCGGAGGAGGCCGGCGCCAACTGCATCGTGGTCGCCTGCCCCATGTGCCAGGGCAACCTCGACAGCCGCCAGCGGGAGATGCTCCCCGCCGGCCCAGAGGCCTCCCCGCTGCCGGTCCTGTACTTCACCCAACTGATGGCCCTGGCCTTTGGCTGCTCCTCCCGCCAGGCAGGGCTGCACCGCCTGTTGGTGGACCCCCGGCCCTGGCTGCGCCGGGCGGGCGTGCTGTGAGCAGGCGTCCTGCCCTGGTGCCGGGATGCCGGTTGAGATAGGGAAGGGAAGGCTCTGGACAGCGAGGTGCGCGGAAGGGGGTTGAGCCATGGTGGAAAAGGTGATGTCCATGACCAGTGCCGCCAAGCTGGTCAAGGACGGCATGATGCTGGCGCTGGGGGGCAACGCCCTGCACCGCAGCCCGGTGGCCTTCAGCCGGGAGCTGGCCCGGCAGGGACGCCGGGGCCTGGCCGCGGTAGGCGCGGCGCCGGGACTGGCCACTGACCTGCTGTGCGCGGCAGGCGCGGTGGACACCGTCTATTTCGGCTTCTTCGGCTTCGAGAACGAGTACGGCCTGGCGGCCGGGTTCCGCAAGGGCTGCCAGGAGGGGCGCATCCAGGCCATTGAAGGCTCCTGAACCGCCATCATCCATGCCCTCCGTGCGGGGGCGTACGGCATCCCTTTCATGCCGGTGGGCGGCATGTGGGGGAGTGACCTGGTGGCCCTGCGGCCCGAGTTCTACCACGTGCTGGAGAGCCCCTTCACCGGGGAGAAGACGGTGTGCGTCCGCGCACTCGTCCCTGACTACGCCGTCATCCATGTCCAGGAGTGCGACGTGTACGGCAACGCGCGCATCCTGGGGCCCAGCTACCAGGACGCGCTGCTGGCGCGTGCCGCCCGCAAGACCATCATCACCACCGAGCGCCTGGTGGGCACCTATCGCCTGCGCGAGGAGCCCAAGCTCACTGCTGTGCCGCACTTCCTGGTGGAAGCAGTGGTGCTGGCCCCCGGGGGCGCCCGGCCCGGCATCTGTTACCCCGAGTACCAGCAGGTGGACGATGCCGGCATGAAGGCCTACCTGCGGGCGGTCAAGGACGGGACCCTGGAACAGTACCTGGCAGCCGGCGAGGGGAGGGAGTAGCATGCACTACGGACCGGCCGAGATGATGGTGGTGGCGCTGGCACGCGAGATCCGCGAGGGGGACATCGTGTTCCACGGCCTGGCCTCGCCGGTGCCCATGACGGCCATGAAGCTGGCCAAGGCGCTGGGCAAGGAGTTCACCTACGTGACGCTGAGCGACGGCGTCGACCCCGATTTCACGCGCCCGGCGGTCATCGGCTCCACCCTCACCGCCAACACGTACGAGGGCAGCGTGGCGAGCTTTGGCCTGGGCGAGATTTTCGACCTGGCGGCCAGCGGCCGCCTGGACATCGCCTTCCTCAGCTTCGTGCAGATGGACCGCGAGGGGCGCATCAACATGTCCTACGTGGGCGGCACCTACGACCGCCCCAAGGTCAGGCTGCCGGGAGGAGCCGGCAGCGCCACCCTGACCCCGGTCACCAGGCGCACCACCATCTGGAAGACCAAGCACGACCGCACCTCCTTCGTGAAGGAGGTCGATTTCGCCACCACCGCTGCGGATCCCGCCAAGATGTTCACGGTGGTCAGCAACCTGTGCGTCTTCCGTCTCCACAACGGGCTGCTGGAGGTTGACAGCGTGTTCCCCTACACCAGCCTGGACGAGGTGAAGGCCAACACGGGCTGGGAGATAACCCAGGACGACGCGCTGGAGTACCCGGCTCCGACCGAGGAAGAACTGAGGGCGCTGGAGCGCATCGACCCCTACCGCATCCGCTACGTCGAGTTCTGATGCCAGTGAACCGTGCGCCTGCGCTGCGCGCGTGGGAACACAGCCCCGGGCCATGGGAACCCGGGGGGACGGCACCGCGGAGGGAGGGAGCACCGTGAAACGGCTGTACCGCTCGCGCAAGGAACGCATGATTGCCGGGGTGTGCGGGGGCCTGGCC
>JARYMO010000305.1 GCA_029907055.1 Syntrophomonadaceae bacterium
CAGGTTGGGGATGGTGAGGGCTATCAGGTAGGCGTCGGTGGCCCCACTGGTGCCGAAGCGGGCGGCGATGACCTGTTCACGGACGAAGCCGGCCAGGCGACCCAGCACGCTGAGGGCCAGCACCGTGCCAGCCGCCAGCACCACCTGCCTGCGCTCGCTCACGGCGCCGGCCTCAGAGGGTCTCCAGGCGGAAGCCCGCCGCCTCGCACTCGGCGCGGTCCACCGCGTTGCGGGTGTCGACGATGAAGGGGGTGCCATCGGCGGCCATCAGCGGCCGCCAGGCGGCCAGGCCGCGGGTGGGCAGGCCCTCCTGCAGGGCCAGGATGAGCACCCCGTGGGCTCCGGAGAGGGCCTCCTCCAGGCTGCCCACCTTGAAGGGGTGGGGGGTGGGCACCGCGGGATCGTAGGCGCGCACCTGGCAGCCCGCCTCCTGCAGCACGCGGATGGCGGCCAGCGCCGGGCTCACGCGGTCATCGTTGGAGTAGTCCTTCATGGCGATGCCCAGCACCGCCAGGCGGGCCTGCGCCGGCGGCACCGGCAGGTTGCGCAGCGCCAGCCCCGCCACGTGGGAGGGCACGGCGTCGTTGACCCGGCGGGCGGTGGTCAGCAGCTCCAGTTCCACCCCCAGCTCCCGCGCCCGCGGCAGCAGGTAGAAGAGGGCGTTGGGCAGGCAGTAGCCGCCCACCCCCGGCCCGGGGGTGAGCAAATTGACGCGCAGGTGGGTGTTGGCCACCCGCACCACCTCGAAGATGTCCACGCCCATGGCGCGGGCAAAGCGGGCGAACTCGTTGACCATGGCGATGTCCACGTCGCGGGAGATGTTCTCCATCACCTTGGCCATCTCCACCACCTCGAAAGAGGAGGCGAGGGTGATCTCTGCCTTGGTGACGATGGAGAGCAGGGCGGCGGCCCGCTCGGCGCTGGCCTGGTCCAGCCCGGCCAGGGCGGCCGGCATGTGTTCAAACTCGTGGAAGGCCCGCCCCTCGGCGATGCGCTCGGAGGAGTAGGCCAGGAAAAAGTCCCGGCCTGCCTTGAGGCCCGACTGCTCCAGCACCGGCAGCACGTCGCGGCGGGTGGTGCCGGGAATGAGGGTGCTGCGCACGATGACCAGGTCGCCGGGCTTGAGGCCGGCGGCAATGGCGCGGCTCACCTCCAGCACCGGGCCCAGGTCGTGGCGCCCGTCCTCCACCGGCACCCCCACGGTGACGATGATGTTGTCGCAGGCGGCCATGGCCGCCGCGGCGTCAGTGGTGGGACGGAAGCGCCCCGCCGCCAGCTCGCGGCGCAGGATCTCCTGGATGGGGGTGCCCTGGTAGGACTCCAGGTGGTGGGTCACCCCGGCCTGCAGCTCCGCCACCAGGGCCTGGTCGACGTCCACTCCCACCACCCGGCAGCCGCGCATGGCGAAACTCAACGCCAGCGGCAGGCCCACGAACCCCAGTCCAAACACGCATACGTCAGGCACCGGCACACGTCCTCCTCTTTGTGGTCCCCTCCGGCGCAGCGGCAGGGGACCGGTCGTTCAGCGCCGCGCCCCGGCCTGGCGGCGCTGCAGGGCGGCGTTGATGTGGTGCATCATGAACTGCACCCGGCTTTCCCAGGAGTTCTCGCTGGCCCGCTGCAGGCGGCGCCGCTTGCGCTCGGGGGTGTCGGCCAGCGCCCGCTCCACCGCCGCCAGGAAGCCCTCCAGGCCCTCGCCGAACTCCACCACGTCGGCGAACTCCTGGATCTCCGGCATGGGCACCGAGGCCACCGGGCGCCCGGAGGCCAGGTACTCGTAGAACTTGAGCGGACTCACGGTGCGGGTCAGCTCCGAGCGGCGGAAGGGGTTCAGGCACACGTCGAAGCCCTTCAGGTAGCGGGGCAGCAGCGCGCGGTTGCGGTGCCCCAGCAGCCGCACGTTGGGCAGCGCGGCCAGGGGCGAGGTGTCGATGCCCACCCCCACCGGGCCGACGATGACCAGCGACCATTCAGGTCTATTCTCGGCCAGCGCCCGCAGCAGGTCAAGATCGAT
>JARYMO010000306.1 GCA_029907055.1 Syntrophomonadaceae bacterium
CACTCCCACCTGGGCAACAGCCGGGGCGGGATGGCAGTGTGGAACGGCACCAGCTTCAACAGCGCCATCCACAACATCGAGAACACGCCCTTCCGGGCCAAGTTCGAGCCTGATCTGCCCAGGCTGAAAGGCACCATGGGCGTGGGCTGCATCAGCGACACTGAGCCGCAGCCCCTCACCGTGCGCTCCAACCTGGGCACCTATGCCATCACCACGGTGGGCAGGATCAACAACCTGGATGCCATCGCCGAACAGGCCTTCAAGAACCGCAGCATTCACTTCCTGGAGACCAGTCGCGGCACCATCAACCCCACCGAGCTGGTGGCGGTCATCATCAACCAGGAGAACTCCTTCAAGGAAGGCCTGCTCAGGGCCCAGCACCTCATCGAGGGTTCCTGTTCCATCCTGCTGCTCACCCCGCAGGGCATCTACGCCGCCAGGGACCGCCTGGGACGCACGCCCCTGCTGGTGGGCCGCAAGGACGGGGCCTACTGCGTGTCCTTCGAGTCGTGCGCCTTTCCCAACCTGGGCTACCTGCCAGTGTACGAACTGGGCCCGGGCGAGATCGTCCTCCTCACCCCGGAGGGGATGGAACAGGTGTCCCCGCCCGGCGATACCATGCGCATCTGCGCCTTCCTGTGGGTGTACTACGGCTATCCTTCCTCCGCCTACGAGGGGATGAACGTCGAGGTCATGCGCTACCGCAACGGCGCGGCCATGGCCCGCAACGACGACGTGGAGGTGGACCTGGTGGCCGGCATCCCCGATTCCGGCCTCGGGCACGCCATCGGCTACGCCAACCAGTCCCACGTCCCCTTCGGCCGTCCGTTCATCAAGTACACCCCGACCTGGGCGCGCAGCTTCATGCCCCAGGACCAGCGGGTGCGCAACCTGGTGGCCAAGATGAAACTGACCCCGGTGCCCGAACTGGTGGCCGGCAAGCGCCTGCTGTTCTGCGACGATTCCATCGTGCGCGGGACCCAGCTGCGGGAAACCGTGGACCTGCTCTACGAGTGCCACGCCCGGGAAGTGCACATTCGGGCCGCCTGCCCCCCGCTGGTCTTCGGCTGCAAGTACCTCAACTTCTCGGTCTCCGCCTCGGAAATGGACCTGGCTGCCCGGAGGGCCATCATTGACCTGGAAGGGCGGGAGCCGGATTCCTTCGACGAGTACTGCGACCCCGCCTGCGACAAGTACCACTGCATGGTCGAGCACATCGGCAAGCGCCTCAACTTCTCGACCCTCAAGTACCAGAGCCTGCCCGAGATGCTGGATGCCATCGGCATCGGCAAGGAGAAGATCTGCACCTACTGCTGGAACGGCAAGGAGTAGGGCAGGGGCTGGGCACGGTGGCGCGCTGGACACACCGCGACCGGTCCCTGCTGGTACTGCGGTCCATCGTGCCGGGCGGGGGCGCCACCGCCTCCGTTCTCCCGCACGGCCTGTTCATCAGCCATTGACCGGCATTGCACCGACGACGTGGCCCCGGGCCGCGGAGAGGCTGCCGCACAGCGTGTCCACCAGGAAAGGAGGGAACCCCATGGCACAGCAGACCCGCGCCTTCACCTACTGGGCGCCGAGGGTGCTCTCGCTGCTCTTCGTCGCCTTCCTGGCCCTGTTCTCGCTGGACGTCATCGAACCCGGCATGAGCGCCGGGCAGATCGCCCTGGGGCTGCTGATGCACAACATCCCCGCCCTGCTGCTGCTGGCGGTGGTGGTGGTGGCCTGGAAACGCGAGCTGGTGGGGGCAGTCGCCTTCATGCTGGCCGGGCTGCTGTACGTCGTCTTCGTCTTCGTGGCGCGCGCCGACATCCCCTGGCACCTGGCCCTGTCCTGGATCCTGACCATCACCGGTCCCGCCTTCCTCACCAGCCTCCTCTGGCTGCTGAGCTGGAACGCCGCGCGCAAACACCGCCCCCCTCTGCCCTGAAACAAGGTGGGGTGTCCCCGAAAAAGTGGACAAAAAGAGAGCAACATTCTAAGGATTTCACAACCGT
>JARYMO010000307.1 GCA_029907055.1 Syntrophomonadaceae bacterium
TGGGCGGAGGTATCCGCTCGCTGAATGTGGCCCTGCGCCAGGAGTTGGACCTCTACGCCTGCGTGCGGCCGGTGCGGTGGTTCCCGGGGGTGCCCTCGCCGGTCAAGCGGCCGCAGGACACCGACATGGTCATCTTTCGCGAGAACACGGAGGACATCTACGCTGGCATCGAGTTTCCCGCCGGGTCCCCGGAGGCGCGCGCGCTCATCGAGTTCCTGGGCGGGCTGGGGGTCAGCAAGATCCGCTTCCCGGAAACCTCCGCCATCGGCATCAAGCCGGTTTCCCGGGAAGGCAGCGAACGGCTCATCCGCGCGGCGCTGCGCTACGCGCTGGACCAGGGGAGAAAGAGCGTGACCCTGGTGCACAAGGGCAACATCATGAAGTTCACCGAGGGTGCGTTCAAGCAGTGGGGGTATGACTTGGCGGTGCGCGAGTTCGGCGACCGGGTGTTCACCTGGGACCAGTACGATGCCATCAAGGAACGGGAGGGGGAGGCAGCAGCCAATGCCGCCCAGGCGGCTGCCGAGGCGGAGGGAAGGGTCATTGTCAAGGATGCCATCGCCGACATCTTCCTGCAGCAGATCCTCACCCGGCCGCGGGAGTTCGATGTCATTGCCACCTTGAACCTGAACGGCGACTACATCTCGGATGCCCTGGCCGCGCAGGTGGGCGGCATCGGCATTGCCCCCGGCGCCAACATCAACTACGTTACCGGACACGCGGTGTTCGAAGCCACCCACGGTACGGCGCCCAAGTATGCCGGTCTGGACAAGGTGAACCCCTGCTCGGTGCTGCTGTCCGGGGTGATGATGCTGCGCCACCTGGGGTGGAAGGAAGCGGCGGACCTCATTGAGCGCAGCATCGAGACCACCATCGCCAGCAAGATCGTCACCTACGACTTCGCGCGCCTGATGGAGGGGGCGACCGAAGTGAAGACCTCGGCCTTCGCTGACGCGCTCATCGCCAACCTGTAAGAGCGCCGCGCCACCGGCGGGCGGTGTCTGCCGGCAGTAAAGGGCGTCAGGAAAACGGACTGCCCTGTGGCCCGCGCAGGTTGTCCGACCCGGCCGGGGCCGGGTTTCTTCTTTTCCTGCCCATCGATTACAATAGGGCTAGAGAGGGGGAGAAGAGCGGCATGAAAGTCAGGGACAGGATGACCAGCGAGGTAATCACGGTTCGCGCGCGGGTGTCACTGCAGGAAGCCCTGCACATCATGCGCGAACACAATTTCCGCCGCTTGCCGGTGGTGGAATCGGGCAGGCTGGTAGGAATGGTGGTGCAGCACGACATCGAGAAGGCGCTCAGGCAACCGGGGATGGTGCCCGAGGCGCCGGTGGAATGGGTGATGACCAGGGACCCGCTGTCGATTGGCCCCGACGACGATATCGTGTTGGCCGCCCTGCTGCTCAAGGACCACAAGATCAGCGGGTTGCCGGTCATGGAGGACGGGCGCCTGGTGGGCATCATAACCGACACCGACCTGCTGCAGGCATTCATCGAGGTCATGCAGAACCGGTGAGGAGCGCCGGGCGGAGCAGACCGGGGCCAACCGCCCGTGACGGGCGGCAGACGAGAGAAGGGCGCACACGGGTGTGCGGCCGCGAAGCGCACAGGGCTGCCAGGGGCGGCCCTTCATTGTGCCTGGGATGAGCTGCCCGCACGCCGGGCCGGCGGCTGAGGCGGCGGCGCGGGAGGGGCTGGCCAGGCGCGGGAGCAACGAGAGGGAGTGGACGGCGGTGAGCCTTCGGTTCATTCTGGGAGTAGCCGGGGCGGGCAAGACGACCCGCTGCCTGGCGGAGATCCAGCGCAGGTTGCGGGAGGCCCCGCTGGGGCCGTGTCTGCTGCTGCTGGTGCCTGAACAGGCATCGTTCCAGGCGGAAACGGCCCTGCTTGGGGCTGCGGGCATCGAGGGGACATTTCGCGCGCAGGTGCTGAGTTTCCACCGCCTGGCCTGGCGCCACCTCGCCCACATCCACCTCGTCAATCAGG